>NZ_PNDI01000013.1:0-136204 GCF_005887465.1 Pseudoalteromonas sp. S1610
TCAACTAAGCTGTCGATATCTGGCTCTTCGCTTTGATCTTCAGTAGCTGGTTGCTCAGCATCGAGTAAACTGTCTATATCAAACTCGCCATCATCAGCTTGTGCTGTTACATCATCTGCTTGTTCATTATTCTCATCAAGCAAGTCGTCAATGTTAAAGTCTTCGCCCTCTTCAGCAAGTTCTTCACTAAGTGCTGCCATATCATCATTCGATTCACCTTTAGGTTCATCTGGCAGAGCATCGTCGTCTTCTTCGTCAAACAGGCTATCTAAGTCATCTGAACTTAAAATATCATCCGATTCGTCAAGATTAATTGTATCGCCCGTGTCATCTTCATCTGAGCTATCAAAGTCTTGTTGCATGAAAACATCAAGTTCATCGTCTTCGGTATTTTCGTCTTCAAAAACAACATCATCACTGAGTAGGCTTTCTAACTCATCTTGATCTAGAAGACTGTCGTCGTCGAGATCATCGTTTAAATCAACATCATCATCGAGTAACACGTCATCCATGTTATCGTCTAGTTGCACACTTATATCATCAAGTGGATCGGGGGCTGGCGCTTCATCAAGAGTGGGCTCTGGCACTTCATCTATCGGATCAGTAAAAGCAGGTGCTTGTGGAATAAACTCATCATCGTCACTTTCAGGCTCTTGATTATTACTTCGCTTACGCAACCACATAACAACGGCAAAAATGATCAATAAAGCCGGAATGGTCATGAATAAAATCAGCACTAAAGGATTCGAAAGTAGCGCGGCAAAGCTAAATTCACTCTCTTGCTCTACCTCTTTTAATTTTTGCTGCGCAATAATCTCATTTTGCTTAAGGATTAATTCTTTTAACTGTTGCTGTATTTCACTGTCTTGACCAAGCTGTAAGCGAACGTTTTCTAACTCGTTTGAAATACCTGTAAGCTGTTTTTTTAGGTTGTTGTTTTCAACTAAGATCTCTTCTACGTTGCTAACTGAACTTTTAAACTGCTGCTGAAGCTCAACTAATTTATTACCTTGGTCTGTTTTTATCGCTTTTAATTCTTGTTGTAACTCTTTTTTAGCTTCATCAACATCAGCTTTGCGAGCTTGCGTGACTTGTGTTTGTGCTGAATTAATTTCTGCTTGAGTAAGCGTACCATTTTTCTTTTTTTCCCACAGGTCATCATCTTGCTCAGAGCGTTGCTTAGCTAATTGCGGGTTTACTCGTCTAATTTCTGCCAAAGTAGGTATCTTTAAATAAGAACCGCTTCGCATGTGATTTAAATTTTGTTCTAAAAATGAGTTGGGGTTTTTGTTATACAAGGCCTGCATAACTTGGTAAATGCTAACTGAATTATCGGGACGAACCTTAACGGCAATGCGCCAAAGTGTATCGGTTGGTTTTATTGGCCCAATAGAACGCCCCTGTGCGCCGTAATCTGCGCCTTTGGGCCCTCTTAATTGGGTACTGTCTTGAGAGTAAACAGTCGTTACCATCAGTGCAGACGCTAATATAATAAGTGAAACGAAACCGCGCATGCTGATCCTTTAATGTTTAAATGTTAACACAGCGCTTTCAATTGGCGCTTAAACATTGATTATTCTTGCCGTTGTTAACCACGTGGCTAACGCACATTTTTATTACAATCTATTTTTATTGCAAGCTCTATTCCAGTTACAAACTATAAACCAGTTAAGCCATAATATCCATCGCAACGCATTGAAAATAAATACCTTAAACATCAAGATAAAAATATTTTTATGTTGTTTATCAAAGTGTTTACATTACTGTTGTTTATAAGTGGCAAAAAAATGGCAATTTAAGCACAAAAAAACGGCAAGCCACTTTGGTTTGCCGTTTATTGGATTATCACTGTATTCTGGCTAATTACATATAATTAGCGATCAGTTCTTCTGCTATTTGCACACTGTTGGTTGCTGCCCCTTTACGGGTGTTATCACTTACTACCCACATATTTAATCCATGTGGGTGTGAAATATCGGCACGTAAACGGCCAATGTAAACAGTGTCGTTACCACTGGCATCAGAGACAGCCGTTGGGTAATCACCCGCATCATCAATTAGCTCAACACCCGGTGCATCGCTCAATAATTGCTTCACATGCTCAAAGTCATAAGGCATACGCGTTTCTATATTAATTGACTCAGAATGACCAAAGAACACCGGTACACGAACGCAGGTCGGGTTTACTGCAATGGTGGTATCGCCTAAAATTTTATGCGTTTCGTTTACCATTTTCATTTCTTCGCGTGTATAGCCATTGTCTTCAAAGCTATCGATTTGCGGAATAACATTAAACGCAATTTGCTTAGGAAAAATGTCGTTTTCCATTGGACGTGCATTCATTAAGTTAGCTGTTTGTTTTGCCAGTTCATCAACCGCTTCTTTACCTGCACCCGACACTGCTTGGTAGGTTGAAACGTTAATACGATCAATACCGTAGGCATCATAAATAGGTTTAAGCGCGAGCATCATTTGAATAGTTGAACAATTAGGATTAGCGATTATATTACGGTTTCTAAAATCGGCTAAACTCGCTGCATTCACTTCTGGCACAATTAGCGGCACTTCAAAGTCATTTCTAAAGTGTGAGGTATTATCAATAACAATACAGCCTGCGTCTGCAGCAATCGGGGCGTACTTTTCAGACACACTGCCACCAGCAGAAAATAAGCCGATATGCGCTTGGCTAAAGTCAAAGCCTTCAACATCGCGTACTTCTATGCTCTCACCACGAAACTTTATATCTTCGCCGGCACTTCGGCTGCTTGCTAATAAAAACAGCTGATCGACCGGAAATTTACGATCTTCCAAAGTTTCAATGATTTGACGACCAACAAGGCCGGTAGCGCCGAGTACGGCAACGTTATATTTTTGCGACATATTTCATCCTCTGTAAGCACGGTTAAAACAACCGCGCTAATTAAATTAGTTTACTGTGGTAAAGCCAAGCTGGGCGAGTGCAGCAAGCTCGGTGCTATCACCTTCAACCATCACAGTGCTAAACTCACGGCGGGTTGGGTAGTTTTTTCGTAAGCTGTCAAAGCCTTCATCGGCCAAGTGACGTAGTAAAATGCCATCATCACGGCGTACGTCATAAACTAAATGCAGTAAACGGGCTATATCTGTTTCGCTAAAACTGCTTTCTAGGGTGACTTTTTTAATCGCAGGAGGCGGTAAAAAATCATCAAGCGATTTTATTGCGTTAACCCCTTTGAGCTCACATAAGCGCTGGTACAACATTTGTGTACCTCGCGCTTTACCTTCAAGGGTATGCCCTGCAATGTGAACACTGGCATAGCGCACGTGCTCCAGTAATTCAGTTAAAATATTAGGTTCATTTTCCCAAACATCCAGCACTAAATCGAGTTCTGCTCCGGCTTGCATCACTTCAAGTAAGGCTTGATTGTCAATTACATCACCTCGGCTGGCGTTTATTAACGTTAACCCAGATTTAAGTTTAGTTAAGCGTGTTTTATCAAGCATGTGCAGGGTTTTGTGCCTACCCGTTTTAATCAACGGCACATGAAAAGTAACAATATCTGACTGCGCTAATAGCTCATCAAGCTCAACATGCTCGGTTAATAGCCCTTGCTCATGCTTAATTGGATCGCACAATAGTAAATTAACGTTCAGTGCTTTTAACTTTTGCGCTAAACAACTGCCAATATTACCTACACCCACAATACCGATTGTTTTACCACTTAACGGACTGGCATTTTCTTGGCTTAATGCAAATAAGCTACTTATTACATACTCAGCTACGGCAATGGCATTACAGCCAGGCGCACTGGTAAAGCCGATATTGTTAGCACTGAGCAAATCAGTATCAATATGATCAACACCAATCGTGGCGGTACCTACAAAGCTTAGTTTATTCGCCTGTGCTAATAGTTCACTGTTAACTTGAGTAACTGAGCGGGTAAGCAGTACATCAACATCGATAAGTTGTTCAGGGGTTAATTGCCTGCCATCAAATCGTTCAACCTCACCCATATCTTTAAAGAATTGCTCAACTAAAGGCATATTTTGATCGGCAAGAATTTTCATTGTGAGTCCGTTTGGCGAAATGAGGCGCTATTGTAACGAACAACCCCCTATTAGCACAAACGAAAAAGCCGAGCATTTTGCTCGGCTTTAAAATAGTTAACGATTAACTTAACCTTTGTATTTGCTCATTACTAGCGTGGCATTAGTACCGCCAAAACCAAAGCTGTTAGACATAACCGTGTTTAGTTCAACGTCTTTTGCTTCAGTCACAATATTCAAGCCTGCCGCTTGTTCATCTAACTCATCAATATTGATAGATGGCGCAACAAAACCGTGCTCAAGCATGAGTAATGAAAAGATAGCTTCGTGTACGCCAGCCGCACCCAATGCATGGCCTGTCATTGCTTTAGTGGCACTGATCATTGGTGAGTTACCACCAAATACTTCTTGAATAGCGCCTAGCTCTTTAACATCACCTACTGGTGTAGATGTACCGTGGGTATTTAAGTAATCAATGCTGTCAACGTTTTGCATAGCTTGGCGCATACAACGTGCCGCACCTTCACCCGATGGTGCAACCATGTCGTAACCATCTGAGGTTGCGCCGTAACCGGTAATTTCAGCGTAAATATGCGCGCCACGAGCAAGTGCATGTTCAAGTTCTTCAACAACCACAATACCGCCACCGGCTGAAATTACAAAACCATCGCGGTTTGCATCATAAGTACGTGATGCTTTTTCAGGTGTGTCGTTGTATTTAGTAGAAAGCGCACCCATAGCGTCAAATTCCATTGCTAACGTCCAGTGAAGCTCTTCACCGCCGCCTGCAAAAATAACATCTTGTTTGCCTAATTGAATTTGTTCCACCGCGTGGCCAATACAATGCGCAGAAGTCGCACACGCAGAACTAATTGAATAGTTAACACCTTTAATTTTAAACGGCGTTGCTAAACATGCAGAGGTGGTACTTGCCATAGTACGTGGCACCATGTAAGGGCCAACGCGCTTAACGCCTTTTTCACGAAGAATATCAGCCGCTTCTACTTGCCATTTTGATGAACCACCACCAGAGCCAACTAATAAACCAGTACGCTCGTTTGATACTTGCTCGTCGCTAAGACCCGCATCTTCAATCGCTTGCGCCATTGAAATATAAGAGTAAGCCGCCGCATCGCCCATAAAGCGCATTGCTTTACGATCAACATGCTCTTTAACATCAATATCAATTTTACCTGATACATTGCTACGCAATTTGTAATCAGCAAATTCTTGATTAAAAGCAATACCACTTTTACCCGCTTTTAGTGACTCTAATACTTCTTGTTTATTATTGCCGATGCTTGATACAACACCGATGCCTGTTATTACGGCTCTTCTCATGGGTAATTCCCTTAGCTTAATACTTAATTGTGTTCTATTTTACGCGAATTTAATCATCTAAGTGGTCAGCTTTCTAGCGTACACTTGTACTCTGAAGCTACAGCTTATAAATAACGCCAGACTATTTCAAAGAAAACACGTAAAATAATTAAAAAATTATCTATAAATTGAATTGGTCATGATAAAAAACGCCCATATACACTTTAACGACTTAGGCACACCAGTTGCCAATGACTTTGACGATGTTTATTTTTCTAATGACGACGGCCTTGCTGAATCGCATTATGTGTTTTATCAACAAAACAGTATAGATACACGGTTACAAAATCATGACTGTGAACACTTTGTTATCGCCGAAACCGGTTTTGGTACTGGGCTTAACTTTTTAAATGCATGGCTGCAGTTTTCTGACCACTTACAGTGCTTACAAGTTCAAAATGAACAGCCAAATACAGTACAGCGATTACATTTTATTTCTTTTGAAAAATATCCACTTAGCGTAAATGATTTAAAACAAGCCTTGCAAGCTTGGCCTAGCTTAAGCCATTTTAGCGACCAACTCGTTACTCACTATCCGATTAATTTAAATGGCTGCCACCGGCTTGAATTTGCCAATGGCCGTGTAGTCCTCGACCTCTACTTTGGCGACGTACTGGAATGTATTAATAGCATGAGCTACCCACAAAGCGGACTAGTTGATGCGTGGTTTTTAGATGGCTTTGCGCCAAGTAAAAACCCCGATATGTGGCAGCAAAGTGTATTTAACGCCATGGTCGATATTTCCAGAAGTAATGCCACATTAGCCACGTTTACCGCTGCGGGGTTTGTGCGCAGAGGACTAAACGAGGCAGGCTTTAGCATGCAAAAAGCCAAAGGTTTTGGCCGAAAGCGTGAAATGCTAATTGGCACACTCGCCCAAGCCAACCCAAAACAATCTGCCCCCGCCTATTTTGAGCATCACCCCTCACCGCTTTCAAGTGTGGCTGTTATTGGCGGTGGTATAGCGAGCAGTTGCATCCTTTATAGCCTCGCAAAGCGTGGGATAAAAAGCCACTTATTTTGCCAAGATGAAAAACCCGCAATGGGTGCATCGCACAATGTGCAAGGAGCTGTGTATCCACACTTACAGGCAAAAAACTCGCCACATAGTGAATTATTTGCCCACAGTTTTTTATACTCAAAGCGGCTTTATAATCAATTACTCAACAATGGCTTTTTGTTTGATCACCAGTGGTGTGGTGTATTACAACATGCAGTAAAACAGCCATTGGCAGATCGCCATCAGAACCTCGCTGATAAACAACTGTGGCCAGAGCAGCTTATGCGAAATGTGACTGCTAATGAGGGTGATGCTATCGCTGGGGTTAAAACAGGTTACTCAGGGGTGTTTTTTGAACAAGGCGGCTGGGTTAATCCCCCGCAGTTAGTTTGTGCAATGTTAGATGCCGCACAGCAATTAAATTCGTTTGAAAGCCTATTTAACTGCCATATTGAGCAATTTAATAAACAACCCGATGGTTGGTACTTAACCACGCAAAAGCAAACATTTGGCCCCTTTAGCGATGTGATTATTTGTACTGGTGAGCACAGTGATGCATTTACGCAAACCAAAACACTTCCCATTGTTGGCGTTCGCGGCCAAGTGTCACATGTTCAAGCAAGCGAGCAATCACGTAAACTTAATACTGTGCTGTGTCACAAAGGTTATTTTACTCCCGCTTATTTAGATCATCATTGTATGGGCGCCACCTTTGAAAAAAATAGTAAGAGCCGTGAAGTGACCGAGCAAGACAACCACACTAACCGCGAGCAACTACTGAGTTTTTATAACAACACTGAATTTGCCACTAGCTTAGGCGATATTAGCTCAGCCAAAGCCGCTGTTCGCTGTAGTTTTATTGACCACTTACCTATGGCCGGTGAATGGGTGGAGCAAACTGATTATACACGTGCATTTGCCAATTTACGTTTGGGCAAGCGCTATCAATATCAGCCGTTAGAAAAACCACAACAGGGCCTACATATTTTTACCGGCTTTGGTGCGCGAGCATTATGCAGTGCACCGTTATCTGCTGAGCATTTAATAAGTAGTTTAAACAATGAACCACGCCCACTAAGCGAGCGTGTAAGCCAAGCAATTCACCCAGGGCGCTTTATTGTTCGAGACCTTATTCGCAATAAAATTTAAAGGTAGTAATACCTACAAAACCCTTTATTGTAATTATCAAGAACGCAATGTAGGTATTAGCTTATACCACCGTAACTATGTAACCGAAGTAAGTATAATGATCGAGTAAAAGTTCTAAAAAACATCTTTAAAGCAGCTAATTTTAATGCTCAGTTAAGTAATGACTTTTTAACTAATATGTTTTTTTAAATAAGCTCATTTAAATCCCATTTACCCTTTAAAAATAATTCCCTACCCCAAGGTCTGTTTGTACGAACAATCTTTACACTATATTGAGAAGGAATTAATTATGAGTAAGACTTTAATTATTGGCGCAAGTGGGCAGATTGGTAAACTAACCACCAAACTATTGCTTGAACGCCAACATCCTGTAGTGGCTTTAGTACGTGACAAAAGTAAATTAGATGACTTAAATAGCGACTATTTAACAATCGTAGAGCAAGATTTAGAAAATGATTTTAGCGATGCGCTGCACGGTTGCGACCATATCATCTTTGCCGCAGGTTCAGGCGGGAACACCGGCGCAGATAAAACCTTACTTATTGATTTATGGGCCGCCACCAAAGCCATTAATTACGCAAAAGAGCATGCCGCTAAGCACTTTACAATGGTGAGCTCTATTGGTGCTGACGATCCAGATGCAATTCAAAGCGATTTAAAACCCTATTTAGTAGCTAAGCATATGGCAGATAGGCATTTAATTAATAGCGGGCTCAATTATACCATTGTACGTCCAGGCTCACTCACAAATGAGAATGCCTCAAAACTTATTTCTATCGAACGTCCCAAAGATCGCGATAAAGCAATCATTAGCCGTGAAAATGTAGCCCATGTTTTATTTACTATTGCCACAGAGCAAGGCAGCAATCGCTGCATATTTGAAGTATTTGATGGCGACAAACCAATAAAAGCCGCTATTAAATAAGCATTACATTCATCCCTTGCCATGCAAGCTGTATGGCAAGCAGGGTTAAAATCACTTTAAAAATAACCCTAAAACGCGCCACCGATAACTGCTTAAGTAACTTAATCCCTAACCATGTGCCAATGGCTCCGCTTAAAATCATCGCTAGTGTTAACGGCAACCATTGCCAAAAGCTAAAGCCAAGCCCCGCATAAACAACGGCTTTTAAACTATGCTGCAAGGTCATAATACTTGAAAAAGTCGCGGTAAATTTAAGCTTATCGTAATGATTAATATGTAAATAACTCGCTACCAAAGGCCCACTTGCTCCGACAAAAGTCGAGATAAATGCGGTTATTAAGCCCGCTAGTAAGCGCCCTAATCGTGAGTCTTTATTAAATTCAGGAATTGTTCCCCACAGTAAATAAATCACAAATAAAGCCACAAACAGCTTCATGCTATCAAGGTTAATATCGCTTACTACTTGGCTTGATAATCCCGCACCAATTAATCCACCCAGAGTAAAATACAACAACATCGGCTTATCAAGATGGGCAATACTTAACAACAACCGATTGGCATTAGAGCCCAACTGCACTAAACCATGAACCGGCACCACCACCGCCATAGGCATAACCGACGCCATTACCACCAACAGCATTAAACCACCGCCCGCACCAAAAGCCGCCGATATAAACGAAGTAAACCCCGCCAGTAAAATGAGTAACAGCGAAATTAAAGGGGAAATGTGTTCAGCTGTAAAAATATCCATATCTATACCCGCTGTTAATCATTGACTCATAATACAAAAAATAGGCAAGTAAGCGACTAGTCTTTTAGTGGTATGGGGTTCGGGGTTCGGGGTTCGCAAGATAAACCAAAGCACAATAAATTCAATAATTTTAGCCATAAAAAAACCCGCGACTTGATTGCTCAAGTTGCGGGTTTTTTAGGGTTTTTAAACAAACGAATTTAAAAACCGTTATTGGTGGAGCTGGGGGGATTTGAACCCCCGTCCGAAAAGCCTCGACCGTCGGTACTACATGTTTAGTATTGTCATTTAATTAACCTTTAAATCCCGGACAAACACGGTAGATAAAGGCGAGGCCGCTTAGTTTTAACGCTTCAACCCCGGCCAGGGTTTCCGTCGCGATCAGGTGTTAGGGTGACACTCCAAAATCCAGTCCACAAGAATACATGGAAGGAGCGCTAGCCAGCCTAAGCTGCTAGAGAGTAGTTATCGTCGTTTGCGATTACTTTAAATTGCGGCTTTTTTACGAGGCAAACCGCACCTCGACATGCACCTCGGGCTTCTTGAATTCCGTCGAATCCTAATCAGCCCCTGAATAAGGTTACTCATTCAGAGTGTCCAAGCAGTATAACCGAGTAACCTACGAATACTCAACACCTTAGGCGTTTTATTTTATCGGTTGGTTAATCATGCATCAAACACACATGTAAATGTAAAATATTGGACAATTAAGAAACAATTACTTAACAATGATGGTGCTTTATGCTCAAATGCAAGGCTAGACCTTGGTCTAATAAATTATAAAAAATAATAACAGACATATTACCTAGAGGATTTATAAATGTCGGTTTTTTCTTTTAATGAGCAAACGGGGTATATCTCTTTAGTTTCACACCCTCATGTTTCAGGTTTAGCCTCAACAGCAACACAGCTTATTGAATTAATTGGCCAGTCAGAATATTGCGAGTGTGAGGTTATTGCTAGCAATATTGGTAAGCTGTTTACTCAAAATAACGCCGAAGAAGCCCCCTCTTTAGTAATTGCTCAAGCCATTGATGCAAAGCTAACCATAAACATCGATGAAAAGAATATGCTCGTTGAAGCTACCCTTATTACTGCCAAGGGCGGTAAATTGCTTAGCATGGAACAAGCGATTGAAGAGTTCTCACAAGCAGGGGTTGTAAAAGGCATTAGCTCTCATGCATTAGAACAGTTATTGGCGCAACAGTTCGAACAACCCCCAGGAAGCACGCATTGCGCCGAAGTCGCTTTTGGTCGTGCACCTAAAGTGGGTAACGATGCCAAATTTGTGCGCCTTTGCTGCACAGCGCAAGACCGCGTACTTAGCCCGCAAGCTAAAGGCGGTGGTAAAGTCGATATGAGAAACCTAGGTGATATTATTACTGTAAAACCTGGCTGTGAATTAATGCGGCGCATTCCAGCAACATCGGGAGTTGATGGGTTTACTGTGTTTGGTGATGTACTAACTGCAACCCCTGGCAAAGAACATAAATTACAACCTTTTGACGGCACTAAAATTGCGCCTGACAACCCCAACTTATTAATTGCCGACTGTACTGGCGTACCGGTTGCCCTTCCCCGTGGTATGCGTGTTGATGATGTTTTATGTTTTCATAATATTGATCCCACTACTGGCCATGTTGAATTTGATGGCAGTATTATAGTCAGTGGTGATATAAAAGATGGCATGCGCGTGACCGCCAGCGGCGATATTACTGTTTTAGGCTTTGTTGAATCGGCGCAGCTCAAAAGTGATAGTGCTATCACAATAGTAAAGGGTGCAATTGGCAGAAAGCGAGAAGCCGATGAGCCATTTACCTGTTCTATTTTAGCTAAACGAACCGTTGCGCTTGGTTACTCTCAATACTGTGACATAAAAACGGATCAAAACTTACTAATAGATCGCCAATCATTACATTGTGACTTGAGTGCTGGAAATTTAATTAGGGTGGGCAGTGCAAAAGATCCTAAAGGGAAAATTATTGGTGGCCATATTCTAGACGCAATGCGCATTGAAACAGGTGAATTGGGCGCACCAGCAGGAACTAAAACCCGTGTTTGCATCGCACAGCGATGGTATGTGCTAAAGCAAAAACAAGCGCAAATTACTGACTTTGAAAAAGTTTTAATCGGTAAGTCAATTGAACTACAGCAAGCGCGTCAGCGAATTAATAAACAAGTTGCAAGCGCACAGCGTCAGCAGTTTTTGAATAAAATAACAACGAATGAAGAACACATAGCAAACCGAAGCGCCAGCATCAATCAGCAAAAGCAGTTGCTAAGAAAGAAAATGACGCAGCTTTTAGCGCTCAGTCGCTTAAAAGTTAATGAGCTTATGCACCCTGGGGTAGAGCTTAAAATTGCACGAGAATCAATTAGCTTTTCTCGTAATTACCCACCACATTTAATCACTCATAGTGAAGGTAAAATAACGCAATCGTTTTAATAACGCTTATTAAGACTGACTCAGCCCCACAAAGTAAGTATTCACTATTGTGAACTTAATCTTGGTTGCTTGCTTCGTCTTCGCTCTGTTGTGTTTCATCTATAGCAAGTGGCCAACCACCTAGTTGCTGCCAACGATTAACAATTAAACAATATAATTCAGCGGTGCGTTCTGTATCGTATAACGCAGAGTGTGCTTGTTTGTTATCGAACTCTATTCCTGCTGCTCGGCACGCTTTAGCTAATACTGTTTGCCCTAATGCCAAACCCGCAAGTGATGTGGTATCAAAACTAACAAACGGATGAAATGGTGTGCGCTTGATGTTATTACGCTCAATAGCGGCATTTAAAAAGCCATGGTCAAAAGCGGCATTATGAGCAACCACCACAGAGCGCTGACACCCTGCGGCTTTTTGCGCTTTGCGCACTACTTTACAAATTTCTTTAATCGCCTCTTCTTCAGGGACTGCCCCTCGAAGTGCTGAAAAAGGCTCAATCCCATTAAACTCAATAGCGGCTTGTTCAATGTTTGCACCCTCAAACGGTTGCACATGAAAATGAACGGTATGATCGATACTAAGCAGTCCTTCGTCATCCATTTTTAAGACGGATGCTGCAATTTCTAGTAGTGCGTCGGTTTCTTTGTTAAAACCGGCGGTTTCAACATCAATAACCACAGGAAAAAAGCCACGAAAGCGTTGTGCGAAAAGTGTTTGCTCAGTATTTGCCATAGTATTCTTGGTTTATAGGGATTAGCTGTCCATTATGTCAAAATTGATGGCCTGTCGGCTAGGGGATTTATTGATTAATTACAGTTAAACTATAGGCATGTTACTTGCTTGGTAATTAGCGTTTACGCTGAATTATTTGCTGTTGCGTAATATTTTACGGTTTTTGTCACTTTTTTGGCAGAGCTAGATAACTGGAGAATTCTCGATGAAGTGTAAGTTGTTATTAATTAGCCTAGGCATTAGTAGTGTGCTGTATAGTTTGAATACAACTGCGGCAATGCGCCAGTACACGGCTAACCAAGATAATTCAAATTGGAACTTGGTTAAAACAACTCGCTTGCAATGCCAATTAAATCATGAAGTTCCCTACTATGGTGAAGCTGTTTTTAAAGCATCAGCAAGTAAAAACAAAGATCTCACTTTTAATTTAGACATGGTGGTGCGCCCAGAAAATTACGCGATTGCCGGTTTAAAAGCGGTACCACCTAGCTGGCGAGCAGGCCGCCCTGCCCGTGATATTGCTGATATGAAATTACTTAAAAAGTTTGATGGTGAATTAGGTAATAAAACAGCATGGGAAATACTGACTGAGCTTGAAAAAGGGAACCAACCCACTTTTTACTACCAAGACTGGCAAAATAGTGCCGATAAAATTGCCGTGGGTATGTCTAATGTTAACTTTAAGCAAGCGTATTGGGCATTTTTACAATGCCGAGACGAATTGCTGCCATACAATTTTGAAGATATTTCGTTCACTATAATGAACTATGAATCTAATAGCAGTAAGTTAACTAAGTCATCGCAGCAGCGCCTCGATAAAATTGCTGAATATTTAAAAAACGACCCCAGTATAGAGTCAATCAGTATTGCATCCTATACCGATAGTTACGGCGGTCGCTGGAATAACCTCGATTTATCTAGAACCCGTGCTAAGGCGATTAAAGATTACATGGTTGGCTTAGGCGTTGATGAAGCTAAAGTGGTTACAGAAGGCTTTGGTGAAAAACGATTTGTAGACACCAATGATAATATTTTAGGCCGTGATAAAAACCGTCGCTTGGTAATTCAAATAGCAAAAATGTAAGTTAAGCTCTCTCCTTTAATGGCCGAATGTGTAATTTAAGCACTTTCGGTCAATACCTATCAATTTAATCATGCCTCTATTGTTAAAAAACAATACTCTGACCATTTAGTTATTAACATTTGGCTTTTTATTTTTTCATTTATATTAATAAGTTAAATTTAATTTCTTGATGATTTTGGCTTTTTTAATACAGTTGTAAATAGAAGATTACATTTTATTTTGTCTCTTTTATGACAAAACTATTTAAGTTTTGCACAACTAGTTATATCTTGCGTGTCTCTCACGTTTGATCAGGATCATTAAGTGCTTAAAAATAAAACAATAGGTAGCATGTTAATTGTTGCAGGAACCACCATAGGTGCAGGTATGCTTGCCCTCCCCATTGCCTCTGCGGGACTGGGATTTAATACGGCAATGGTGTTAATTGTAGGGTGTTGGTTACTAATGACCTACACCGCTTTGCTTATGTTGGAGCTTCACCAATACGCTCCTCGCGACGCCACCTTAAATACACTGGCTAAGCTTTGGCTTGGTAAGCGTGGCCAATATGTGGCTAACTTTTCGATGATATTTTTATTTTATGCACTGTGCGCTGCTTACATAGCCGGTGGTGGTGCTCAGCTACAAGAGCGCATTAATACTGGGTTTAATCTTAGTATTGCTCCTCAATTAGGCTCCGTTATTTTAGCCGTATTGATTGCAGGCGTGGTGACTTTGGGTACTAGTAAAGTTGATAAGCTTAACCGAGTACTATTTAGTGTAAAAATAGTAGTTTTAGCTAGCTTGTTTTATATGTTAACACCTTATGTACATGGCCAACACTTATTGGAAATGCCTGTTGAGCAAGGACTGATACTGTCGGCTATTCCAGTGGTATTTACCTCTTTTGGTTTTCATGGCTCAATTCCTTCTATTGTTAAATATGTCGGGCTTGATATAAAAACCTTGCGCAAGGTTATGATTGCAGGCGCCTCTTTACCACTGGTTATTTATGTATTTTGGCAAGTATTAAGCCAAGGCATAATGAGCCAAGATCAATTACTACAAAGCGAAGGGTTAACTGGGTTTGTAGCCAGTGTGGCCAATATTGCCAATAACGCCAATGTTTCTACTGCGGTTAAACTCTTTGCCGACTTAGCTCTAGCAACGTCATTTTTAGGGGTAAGCTTGGGGTTATTTGACTTTTTTGCTGACACATTCAAAAAAGCAGACACGGGGACTGATAGAATTAAAACAGCACTTATTACTTTTGTTCCTCCTCTTGGATTTGCTTTATTTTACCCGCAAGGATTTATTATGGCATTAGGCTATGCAGCCATTGCTTTAGTAATATTGGCAGTATTTTTACCTATTAGCATGGTGTACAAGCAGCGTCAGGGGATTGAAAAAGAAGGCTATAAAGTACGCAGTGGTAATATTGGTTTAGCCATAGCCGCTTTGTGTGGTATTTCAATTATTAGCGCACAATGCCTGCAAATGGCAGGACTTATACCGGCTATAGGCTAGCCCCTATAGTTGTTCTAATGTGTGCACCCCAATGATGGTTTTGGGGTGCACACCATTCAAACGTCAATTGTTAACGTTAAAATACTATCGCTTGCCCTCTTCCGCTTTGCTCAGACGCCGCATCTAATTTGCCATCATTATTGATAATCACATGCATATCACCAAAGTGACGCTCATCCACTGTATAACCCATTTTTATTAGCTGTTGCTTTACTGAGGACTCCAAACCCGAGTGCGCTCTAATCACATTTTTAGGCCATAACTGATGGTGAAAACGCGGGCTATTTACTACTTCATTTGCACTCATATTAAATTCAATCGCATTGAGTATTGATTGATACACTGAACTAATAATTGTGGTGCCGCCAGGCGACCCTGTTACCATTTTCACCTTATTATTACTGAGTAAAATGGTTGGAGTCATAGAGCTTAACATACGTTTATGTGGCTGAATTTCATTCGCTTTTCCGCCAATGGCGCCAAATACATTCATAACCCCGGGCTTAGCGCTAAAGTCATCCATTTCATCATTTAAAATAAAGCCAGCGCCTTCTACGACTACGCCACTACCAAACCCTAAATTGATGGTGGTGGTATTAGCAACGGCATTCCCCATGTTATCAATAATAGAAAAGTGAGTGGTTTGTTCGCTTTCTTTTAAACCCGGTTTAATATTTTCAGTGGTAGAAATGGCCTTTAAATCTATACTATTGCTGCGGTTTTTAAGATAGTTTTCTGCAAGTAACTTAACTGTAGGCACTTGGTAAAAATCAGGATCGCCTAAGTATTCTGCCCTATCAGCAAACACTCGCTTACCTATTTCAGCAAGTAAGTGCACATACCCAACTGAATTATGTGATGGTGCAGCTATGGGCTTTTTAAGCTCATACATTTTAAGCCATTGTAATATAGCAATACCGCCGGAGCTTGGTGGCGGTGAAGTAAGCACTTGATAGCCGTTCCAGTTAGCTTTTATAGGAGTACGAGACTTTGCGCGGTAATTTTTTAAATCGTCTTGAGTAATAATACCGCCATGTTGCTTCATAAAGTTTGCGATGATTATTGCAGTTTCACCTTGATAAAAACCATCTTGGCCATTATCGCGAATGCGTTTGAGTGTCGCTGCAAGCTCAGGTTGTTTAAAAAGCTTACCTGATGTAGCGCTTGCAAAATAACTGGCAAAGTTTACTTTAATGTTTTTATTGTTTAGGTGCTCTATGTAGCCCTTAATTAACTGAGCCAACTTCTCGGGCACCACGAAACCTTGCTCAGCTAATGTAACCGCAGGTTGTACTAAGGTTTTCCAAGGAAGTGTGCCATGCTTCTTATGTGCTAGCCACATACCAGCAACACTCCCAGGTACGCCACTGGCATGAATACCATAAATAGATTTATTAGCAATAACTTGCCCTTGCGCGTCTAAATACATATCACGATGTGCGGCGTTCGGTGCAGTTTCACGGTAATCTATAAAATCACCTTGCCCATCCTTATGAATAAGCATAAACCCACCGCCGCCAATATTACCCGCCTCAGGGAGCGTAACGGATAACACAAATTGAGCAGCAATAGCTGCATCAACCGCGTTCCCCCCCTGTTCTAATACAGCTTTTGCAGCATGTGCACTAAAAGTGTCAGGCATGGCAACGGCACTCTGTTTAGCCGCTACATTAAAAACACATAACTGTATTACCACAATACTACTGATAATTAGCTTGCTTGGTGAAAAAAGTGCTCCCATCCCATATCCTTAGGTTATTTTTATACATTGATGGCAAACATTAATGCATAGTAACAAACATCAGGTCAATATTTAGATGCTACATTTTTAAGGCTTAGGAAGTTTTAGCTCAACTGCACGGCTTTGAATAAAGCGCAGCAGTTAAGTTTGAGTCATCATCAGTATGAATATAATAGTGCTGTAGCTGCATACCGAGCTTTTTCATGATGTTAATTGAGCCAACGTTGGCGGTCAGCGCTGTGGCACTGATTGCCTTTACTTGCGACTGTTTTTCAATCGTTGAGCAAATCGCTTGTGCCGCCTCAATTGCATAACCCTTACCCCAACTCGCTCGTTTAAACCGCCAGCCTACTTCAATATCACTAAAGTCAGGCGTATCTGAAAAAAAGCCCATCGGCCGAACAAGCACCCAGCCAATAAAAGTATTACTTTCACGCAGAGTTACTTGCCATAGCCCCCAACCTTGTTGCTCATTGCGATAAGCGAGCATTCTTGGAATGGCTTTCGTTTTTATCTCTTCAAGAGTGGTAGGTTTACCTTGAGTTAAATACTGCATAACGGCTGGGTCTTGATCGAGCTCATATAATTGCTGCCAATCATTTTCGTCCATTAATTTAAAACTTAATCGTGTTGTTACAGCTATGTTCATTTTCATTGTTGTATAGTTACCTCTGAAATATATTTTTCACTAAAGGAGATAGTCAATGAAGAAATTAGCAGGTTTAGCATTATTAGGCACTTTAATTACACTAACAGGGTGTGAAGATGCCAACGAAGTGAAACAAGACGCCAAACAAACGAGCGCTGAAGTTCAAGAAAAGCTAAACGAAACGTGGAACGACGTTAAAGAAAAAACCAATGAGCTTAAAAATGACGAGTCATTAAATGAGCTACTCGAAGAGAGTAAAGCGATGGGCTTAGACATGTACGATGACGGCAAAGAAGTAGCTGTTGATGCATGGATCAAAAGCAAAGAAGCGGCTGGCGAGCTAACTGAAAAAACTAAGCAAAAAGCACGTGAAATTGCGGCAGAAATTGAGCAAGCACGTGAAGAGCATAAAGAAGGTTAATTATTTTTAACCATAAAAAAAGGTAAGCCATGGCTTACCTTTTTTGTTTTATTTTTAGAGCAAGTTATAGATTATAGTTCAAAGTCTTTTTTGAATTTTAAACCAAACTCACTACGATCATTGCTGCGCATTACGCCAACAAAGCCAGTTTGCTGCAGGCGACCTACATCGTAAACTTCGTTTAATACGTTCTCACCATATAGCGTTACTTCCATATCGCCGTATGGATTAGTGTAAGAAATATTAAAACCAACTAGCTCACGCGAATCAATCGTTTCACTTTTATTGAAAACTGACTGACCTTGCATTTCGCTACGGTACGAGTAGTTTGCATTTAATGCAACAGTGCCACCATTGCTTAAATCAACAAAGTAAGATGGAGCAACCATCACTGTCCAACGAGGTGTCAGTGCTGGTGAGTCACCTTTACCAATACCTTGTACGCCCTCAGCCACTTCTGTAATTTCAGAATCTAAGTAACCTACTGCAGTGCGAATAGTAAAGTCGTCGGTTAGTGCAATTGTGGTTTCAAGCTCAATACCTTGCGCTTTAGACTGGCCTGCATTTTCAACGATAGTTACAAAGCCACCGCCCGCGGTTGGATCTGAGAATGGCAATGCTAAATCAGTGTAGTCAGTAACAAACATTGCAAGCATCATAGATACATTTTCATGTACCTGGCCTTTTAAACCAATCTCGTAGTTAACTGCTTTGGTTTCATCAAACGATACAAACTGATCCGGACCACCAAATGGGCGCGGTGGAAAGCCACCTGTTTGGTAACCTTTTTGCACTTGACCGTAGACATTCATATTATTGCTAAGCTGGTATGAAGCATTAATGTCCCATGTCACTGCATTAAAGTCTGCACTAATGTCTTTACGTTCAGGGAAGGTTGGGAAAATAGCATTCGCATCTTTTTTATCTTCTGAGTAACGAAGACCACCGCCGATTGTTAAATCATCAGTTAAATCGTAACTACCGTTGATGTAAGCTGCGTATGAGTTTGTTTCTTGATTGATTTCAAAAAAGCCAAAACCACCAAATGACGGAGTAACACCATCATTCAATAGACCATTTGGCGTGTTAAATGGGCTAAATACAAAATCTTCTGAGCGAGTAAAACCATCTTCATTAAAGAAGTATAAGCCAGAAACAAAGTCCATTTTATCAAACGTGGCGTTTAGCTGAAGTTCAAAAGAGTATTGATCTGCACCGCCTACTTCTGGGAACTCAGATAAGTTAAGTGGTGATGCATCATCATCTAAGCCACCTTCATACTCAGAAGTACGATAGCTTGAAATAAACTTAGCTGTATAAGTGTTATTAATCGCCCAATCAGCTGTAAATGACGTACCCCAACCAGAATATGAAGTTGACTCAATACCGGCAACCGTTGTGCCTAAATCATCAGGGTTTTGAGGAATTAAGTCTTCAGTTAATAATGGGAAATCGCCATTAAAGACATCATTTGAATCTAGTGAATCTGTCAGTTCAATAGTATAAGGTGATTGACCTGACTCATTATCAACGCCATCTAGCGAGAAAGTAAACGCTAAATCACTAGTTGCTTCATATTTAAGTGCTATACGACCACTAAACTCTTGCTCTTCACCAATTTCTTTTTCAGGGTTAGCTAAGTTTACTGCCGTACCTACCCCATTACGTTGTTTGTATGACGCACTGGCTGACATGCTTAGATCGTTAGTTAGTGCATTATTAAAGTAAATATCACCCGCAACTCGACCACGACTGCCCACTTTAGCGGTTGTTGTTAAAATACCTTCATCACCAGGTTGTTTAGTAATTACGTTTACTGCACCACCTAATGTGTTACGGCCATAAAGTGTGCCTTGTGGCCCACGTAGAACTTCAACTCGCTCTACATTAGGAAGTGATAAGTTAGACCCCATTTGGCGACCTAAGTAAACACCATCTAGGTAAACACCTACGCCTGGATCGGTTGTTATAATGTGATCTTGCAAACCAATACCACGAATAAACACTGAGGCATGTGCAGCATTACCAACACCATAACGAGTAATGTTTAAGTTAGGAACGTATTTACCAATATCTTCTAAGTTACCCATATTGGCTTTATCAATAAGGTTAGCACCTATTGATGTAATCGCAGTTGGAGATTCGAACAAGCTCTCTGTACGTTTACGAGCTGTCACTTCAATTTTTTCAAACGCGTCTTGTTTGGCTGTCGTTTTAGCTTCTTGTGCATTTGCGGAAGTTGTTAGGGCTGCAATAACCGCTAAACTTAACTGTGAGAGGGTGCGTAATTTCAAGGTTTTCTCCAAAGGGTATTAATTTAATTATGCGTTATGCTGTGTAAACATAAATTGTAGGCATAAAAAAAGATGCTTTAGATGCATCTTTCCTCTGGGAGTTTATTATATTACAAAAACGCTACAATATGTACATTTAACTTTAGTTTACGTAAAAATTTATTTTTAGCTTTTTAAGCTTAGCCAACTTGCCCAAATAGCAATTGCAAATTTAGTTTTAAATTAATACTTTAACATTAATTACCATCAGTATTATTTGTTAATTGAACATGCGCTTTGTTGCGAAAAACACATTAAAGCTATTTAAGATTATGACAATATCCAAACACCCTTTATATTTAAATATACTGCAGAATCATTTTTAGGTGTAAAGCATGACAAAAAAACAGACCACGCAATCAGCAAACATGCTTTTTAATAACAACCCCTACAATCCGTTATTTTTTACAACATTAAATAGCGACATATTGTTAGTCAGCTATTCAGCACTCAATACGCTTACAAATTACGAACTTCTGAGCCATTTTATACAAATCAATAATTATCAGGGATTGGTTATTTTTAATATTCCTAAAGATACTGATGTTATTTCACTAAAAGAATGGCCAAACTTAAAAGGTCTTTTTTATCAAGACACCAATGAAGAGCTATTCAACAGGGGGTTAGATGCAATTACACAAGGAGAATTGTGGTTTCCACGCACCATTAGTGATATTTGGATGCGCCAAATGCTCGATACAGAGCAAAAAAATGCTTTGCAAACAAGTAACCTAACCGATAAAGAAATTAAAGTGCTTAACCTACTCTTTAGTGGTCTTCATTCCAGTGCTATTGCTGATAGTTTATTTATAAGTGAAGCTACGGTTAGAGTACACTTACATAAAATTTATAAAAAAATAGCGGTCAAAAATAAACAGCAGGCAATTCGTTGGTGCCAAGATAACCTAAAAAATATAAATACGCGTTCATAACTAAAAAAACTAATTACTACTTAATGCGTACTGCAATAAACATAACCTCACCATAAATAACTCAAATAACTCAGTTGGTTACATTACCTTAGATAAAAAAATCCTTAATTTTCAATCACAGCCATGCGTTCTTGTTGCAAAAAAGTAGTGAAAAGTACTTAATTTATTAATTTTAATTAGAAAAAAGTTAATACTCATCTTATACTGCAGCGGGATACACATGAAATTAAATAGGATACACAATGAAAAAACTATCTGTAGCAGTAGCAATTTGTTGCGCACTTGCCACAAGTAACGCGAGTGCTGAAGTTCGTATTAATGGGTTTGCTTCTATTGTCGGTGGTAAGTCGCTCGATAGTGATCAAACGTTATATGGATATGATGATGATATTTCATTTAAAAATGAAAGCGTGTTTGCTCTTCAGCTAACCGCTGACCTGCAAGAGAAGCTATCCGCTACAGCGCAGATAGTGGCTCGCGGCGAAAATGATTTTGACGCCGACTTTGAATGGGCATACTTAACTTATGAGATATCTGACGAATTACAAATCAGTGCTGGTAAAATGCGTGCACCTTTTTATCGCTACTCTGACTTTTTAGATGTTGGCTATACCTACCGCTGGGTGCGCCCACCTCAGTCTGTATATAACTTACCGTTTTCAACCTATGAAGGCCTAAGCTTATTACATACAACTCAACTTGGTGATTGGGACTCTACTCTTCAGGTTATTTACGGCAGCTTCGATGATAACATTGCCGTAGTATCTGTTAACGGTGATACCGAGCTTAACGACATTGCAGGGTTAAACTGGACATTGAGTTACGATTGGTTCAGTGCTCGCGCTGCTTACTTTGTTGCTGAAACAAGTATTGAGATTGAAAATGATACGGCCGAAGGTATGGCGCTTAATGGCTTAGAACAAGCCCTTCGTAACTCAGGTTTTGTTGATCAAGCAAACAGTATTGCTATTGACGAAGACGATGGTGCATTTTTAGCACTTGGCTTTTCAATTGATTACAACAATATCTTGTTCGACGCTGAATACACACAGTTTGAAGTAGATAACAGTGCGCTCGCTAAGCAAACTCAATATTACACATCTTTAGGCTACCGTATGGACGACTGGCTTGTTCATTTAACCTATGAAAACAACGATGATGAGCATGATAGTAATCGTTATAATGCACTACCAAATGTACCGCAGTTAAATGCTGGGCTTAACCAAGTTTTGGAAGGCTCTAAAGCTAAGAGTAATGTATACACGATTGGTGCTCGTTATGACTTCCACCCAATGGCTGCCTTTAAAGTAGACTTTAGCCGCCTAAAAGATGATATCTCAAATACTGAAACTGACGTAGTTGCCGTTGGCGTTGATTTAGTATTTTAATTGGAGCGAATGATGAAGAAATTAATTTTAGCCAGTATGTTAACACTATGTAGTACTGCAGCATTTGCTGAAGTTGCAGTAATCGTTAACCCAGCGAATGCCAATGCAGTAAGCCAAGACGATATTAAAAAAATATACCTTGGCAAGAGCAAATCGTTTGCTGATGGCACCAAAGTAAACCCTGTTAACCAAAATGGTACTGCGGTAGCTGATGAATTTAACGACAAGCTTGTTGGTAAGTCAGGCAGCCAGTTAAATGCTTATTGGTCAAAGCTGGTTTTTACTGGTAAAGGCACACCTCCAGGTAAACTGGATAATGACCAAGCCGTGATTGATTTTGTAGCTGCTAATACAGATGCGATTGGCTATATTGATAGCGCTAAAGCAAGTGATAAAGTCAAAGTAGTAGGCAAGTATTAATCTGCTAAATTAAAAATAAAAAGCCCGCAATAAATACTTTATTGCGGGCTTTTTTATGCCTATTATTTACAACCTTAATAAAACATTAAAATATCGCCTTAACGACTATTCATCAATTTTAAACTTAGCAGTTGCATCTAATAAGTTATCTGAAAGGTAATGTAAGTTTTTAGCCACATCTCTTACGGCTTTGAGTGAGCTCATCGTATCTTCAAATGAAACATGCATATTAGATACGTTGTCTACAACCATTGCGGCTACTGAGGTTTGCTCTTCAGTTGCTGCTGCAATTTGCGAGTTCATACCATTAATTTCTAGTATTTGCTCGGCTATTTTTTCAATCGAAACACCGGTTTGCTCTGCTGCACTGGCATTATCGGTTGCCATATCTCTTGCAGAGGTCATAGCCGTCACAGATTCATTGGCAGCGACACTTAGCGTACTTAATAACTCACGAATTTCATTGGTTGACTGTGCAGTGCGTGATGCAAGCTCACGGACTTCATCAGCAACCACAGCAAAGCCTCGCCCATGTTCACCCGCGCGTGCAGCTTCTATTGCGGCATTTAGGGCTAATAAGTTTGTTTGCTCGGCAATGGATGTAATCACATTTAGTATTTGCGATACATTTTTAGTGTCATCGGCTAACTTATTAATGGTGTTGGCCGCTATATTAATTTCATCGCTTAGAGTGCGCGATGCGTTAACAGACATTTTTACTTGAGCACGGCTTTGATCTACTTCTTTTTCTGCTGTTTGCACGGCATTAGACGCGCTTGCTGCTGATTGTGAAATATCGCCAACACTTTGCTTCATCTCTTCCATAGACTGTTTAACAACATCGGCATCGGTAGTTTGCTTAGTGGTTGCTCGCTCAGCTCGCTCCATTCCCTGTACAAGACGGGTTGAGTTTTCCATTAACGGTTCACATACCGCGATGACTTCTAAAACTGTTTCTCTAAGCAAGCTAATGAATGCATTAAAGTTTATTGATACCTGACCTATTTCATCTTCAGAGTTAACGGCAAGCTTTGTACTTAATGACCCTTTACCACTTGCTAAAAGACTCAGGTTATTAGCGGCATCACTGGCTGATGAACCAATATTACGTGCAATCCAAATAGCCATAAGCAACAACAGTGTTAATGATACAACCGCAACAACCAGCATTAAGTTAAGTGCATCATCTGAGCGTGCTTTTGTATTAGCAACAAGCTGGAAGAAGCGATCATCTGCTTTTTGCTGCGCACTTTTAAAGCTAGTTAAAACAGCTTCATAAAGGCTTGTTTTAAGCTGAGCCTGTTGTTGTATTTTACTAAAATCAGCCGTGCCATTAACCATACCGTTGGCAATCGTTGCAGATATTTTCTCATAATTAGTCAGTCGCGTTTTTGTGTCGCTATTAATATAAGATGCATTAATTGTTTCTATTGCGTCTATATTCATGATGAGCTGCTGGTAAGTTTCACTCGCTTTTGTTACTAAATCTTGCTCGCCAAACGTTACAGCCTGAGTATATAACTCATCTAACTTTTCTAAAATGCTTACATTAGCCAAGGTTAATTTGGCAACTTTATAAGAAGATTTCTCCATTTCATCAAGTGATATGCGATTTTCGTTCATAGCAAAGTAATTAACCAAAACAATTACTAAGAATGCGATTATCGCTATAGATGTAATTGCATGTATTTTTTTAGTAATGCTGAGGTTTTTAAAAGAGAAACCTGAAGCCATATTAATTTACCCCGTTTAATTATCTATAGTTATTATCGGCTTAAGATACAAAAATGTTAACTTTATTTTTAACTTTTGATGCTTTTTATACATAAAGTTAAATATACAGTAGTATTCTTTCATAAACACTTACAATTGAAATATAGAGTGTTCTACTCAATGTTCAACATTAATCCAAAAAGAGTTGTTTAATATTTTAAATTTTAGGCACAAAAAAACCAGTAACATTGCTGTTACTGGTTTTTATATTTGGTGCGGATGGGGGGACTTGAACCCCCACGCCCGAAAGCACTACCCCCTCAAGGTAGCGTGTCTACCAATTCCACCACATCCGCATTTTTTAAGCTATTGCTTAGCGTTAAGTCTTAAAGCTAACTTGAGGAAAGAGAGCAACTTAACAATTTAAACTAATTAATTTGGTACGTCAGAGCTTTGCTCTTTAGTTGATGTTACTGGAACATCTTCTTCAACTGGCGTTACAGTTTCAACAGCTGGAGCCGCTTCTAAGTTTTCCCATTCGTCAGTCTTTTTGATTTGACCGGCAGTTAGGTTACCTAAAACAATACTTAACACAAAAAAGATAGTTGCCAGAGTTGTTGTCGTTTTCGTCATAAAGTTACCGGCTCCAGAAGAACCAAAAACAGTAGACGATGCGCCTGCACCAAATGATGAGCCCATGTCAGCACCTTTACCTTGCTGGATCAAAACCATACCAACAAGCGCTAGAGCTACAATTAAATACACTACTAGTAAAATTTCGTACATCTTATACGGTCCCTTTTGCACTATTGCAGATAGCAGTAAATGATTCTGCTTTTAGACTTGCGCCACCAATTAGGCCGCCGTCTATATCTGTTTGTGCAAATAATAATTCGCTATTTTTTTCATTTACGCTACCACCATATAAGATGGTTAGCCCTTGTGCTAAATCGCTGTCTTGTGAAGCAATTTTGTCACGGATAAATTTGTGAACACTTTGTGCCTGTTCAGGCGATGCAGTCTTACCTGTGCCTATAGCCCAAACGGGCTCATATGCTATCACAGATTCTTTCAGTGCTGCTACACCTAATTTGTTAATTACTGCGTCAATCTGCGCAGCAACTACCTGTTCTGTTTTCCCGTTTTCTTGCTCTGTTTCACTCTCACCTACGCATAATATGGGTGTTAAACCTACTTGTTGGGCGCGAGCAAATTTTGCGGCTACGGTATCGTTACTTTCTTTGTATATACTGCGGCGCTCTGAATGACCGACCAATACATATTTTGCACCTAGCTGTTTTACCAACTGGGCATCTACTTCACCAGTAAAGGCACCTGGCGTATTCTCTGAAACTGTTTGTGTCCCAGTAGTTACACCACTTGCAATCATTGCTGATATCAGTGGAAACGGAGGAAATAAAACAATGTTTACTTCAGAAGATTTAACATTGTTAATAGCATCAGACAGTTGCTCAACGAGTTCTAATGAACCATTCATTTTCCAATTGCCTGCGACCATCGCCTTGCGTGTTGCCATTTTTCCACTCCACATTAGAAAGCGGGCGAGATATTAACTCGACTCGCCCAAAGTTACAAGAGGTTATTGTTATCAATCAGTTTGTTTGCTCATAGATTCGACAACCGCTGCTATTTTCTGAGCGCTATCGATAACTATTTTTTCTTGTTCCGCTTCAACCATCACTCGTACAACAGGTTCAGTACCTGACTTACGAAGTAATACACGGCCTTTATCTGCTAAGCTTTGCTCTACTTCAGCCACAATAGCAAGCACTTCTGGTGCTTGGGTTGGATCGGTACCAGCAGTGTATCGCACATTAATCATTTTCATTGGGTACTTAGTAAATCCAGCGCCTAAATCTTGAAGTGTACGGTTTTGAGCTACCATAGCAGCAAGTACTTGTAAGCTTGAAATGATGCCATCGCCAGTGCTAATCAAATCTAGATTTAAAACATGACCTGAGCTTTCGCCGCCTATTTTCCAGCCTTTTTGCTGCAGTAGTTCCATCACATAACGGTCACCCACTTTGCTACGAGCAAAAGCAATATTTTTGGCTTTTAACGCATTTTCAAGACCTATATTCGACATTACAGTACCAACAACTCCGCCACCTAGGTTGTCATCTTGAGCGGCTTGGCAAGCAATAATGTAAACTAAATCATCACCATCAAATACGCGGCCATTATGATCAACCATCATCACCCGGTCGCCATCGCCATCATAAGCGATACCTACATCTGCTTTATGCTCAAGTACTTTTTGCTTTAGTGTATCTACGTGAGTTGCACCACATTCATGGTTAATATTAACCCCATTTGGCTCACACGCATGGGTGATCACCTCAGCACCAAGCTCTCGCATAACTGAAGGTGCTATGTGGTAGGTTGCACCGTTGGCGCAATCTAAAACTATTTTTAGCCCTTCAAGTGATAAGCCTTGTGGAAACTGACTTTTACAAAACTCTATATAACGGCCATCAGCGCTAGATAAGCGTGTTGCTTTACCTAGCTTATCAGAGGCTACACAGGTCATTGGTTCGTCAAGCATGGCTTCAATTTGCAGCTCTACAACATCATCTAGCTTTAGGCCTTGGCCATTAAAAAACTTAATGCCGTTATCGTAATAAGGATTATGGGATGCGCTGATCACAATACCCGCTTCTGCGCGAAACGTTTGCGCTAAATAAGCAACGGCAGGCGTTGGCATAGGGCCGAGTAAAATAACATCAATGCCGGCAGCAATTAGACCAGACTCTAATGCAGTTTCAAGCATGTAACCAGAAATACGAGTATCTTTACCAATAATGACTTTTTTTGTGCCATGTTGTGATAATACACGCCCTGCAGCCCAACCTAATTTCATTGCAAACTCAGGATTTATAGGCCCTTGACCTACTAAACCACGCACACCGTCTGTGCCAAAATATTTTCTTTCTTTCATTTAAAGTACTCCTTGTTTGCAGGCTTGATATACGCCAAGCACGTCTGCGGTTTCTTTTACATCATGCACACGGATAATATGCGCACCGTTTTGTGCAGCTATTAATGCGCCAGCTAAGCTGCCTGCTAATCTATCTTTTGTATCTCTGTTGAGTAAATTACCAATCATTGACTTACGTGATAACCCCGCAAGCAGCGGTAAGCCAAGCTGCGCATAGTCATTAAATTGAGCCAATATTTGATAATTGTGTTTAAGTGTTTTTCCAAATCCAAAACCAGGGTCTAATATTAACTGGCTTTGTTTTATACCAGCAGCTTCGCATGCGGCGATACGCTGGTTAAAAAAATCATTTATCTCGCTTGCTAAATCATCATAGTGAGGAGCGTTTTGCATACTTCGCGGTTGTCCTTGCATATGCATTAAGCACACGACTACGTCAGGATATTGAGCAACCACCTCTATTGCACCAGGCTCTTGCAGTGCTCGCACATCATTAACAATATCGGCACCTGCTTCAATGGCTTGACGCATGACTTCAGCTTTACTGGTATCGATTGAAATAACGCAATCACTTTGCTCACGAATAGCATTAATAAGTGGGATAACGCGTTGTAGTTCATCTTCAAGGCTGACATCGGGAGCACCCGGGCGTGTAGATTCACCACCGATATCTAAAATAGTCGCTCCCTCATCAAGTAACTGCATCGCATGATTGAGTGCTGCTGTTGTATTAAAAAACTGGCCTCCATCTGAAAATGAATCAGGAGTAACGTTTACTATCCCCATAATAACGGGTTCGCTGAGTTCAAGCACTCGACCACGTGCAAGGTTAATTTTATTATTCATCGCTAACCCTAAAATATGTTTCTGCAGTGTAATACCAACTCGTTATGATACTTAACCATTTTAAGCGAGGAAAGTCGGACGGTAACAAGGCACGGCTTTCCTATCCAAAGTAGCTAACTTTATTAAGCGCATTGGTATAATTTATTAATTACAGCAAACTGATACAAAAAAGCCCCGAACTTCGGGGCTTTTGGATACGTTATTTTAACGATTATTCCGCTTTATCATCAAGGTTTGTTTCATCTTTTTTAGAGTCATCTTGTTTAGAGTCGTCGTTTTTAGATTCGCTAGTTGGTTTTTGTATTTCATCAACTGCTTTATCTTTAGAAACATCTTCCTTTTCAGGTTTAGCTTCATGACGGTCATGCGCATCACGTGGTTCACGTACTGGCTGACGCGCCATTAAATCATCAATCTGTTTCGCATCGATAGTTTCATACTTCATCAGTGCATCTTTCATTGCGTGTAAAATATCAATATTTTCTTTCAGTATTGATTCTGCACGTTGATAGTTGCGGTCTGAGAACAAACGTACTTCTGCATCAATTACTTTAGCTGTTTCGTCCGACATGCTCATAGAACGACCACCGCCGCCACCCATGTACATTTCGTTTTGATCTTCAGCATAAAGTAATGGACCTAGCTTTTCGCTTAAACCCCATTGTGTAACCATTTTGCGAGCAATGTCAGTTGCACGTTCGATATCGTTACTTGCACCTGTAGTTACTTTGTCTTCACCATAAATAATGGCTTCTGCAATACGGCCACCATAGAGGCTAGAGATCATAGACTCAAGTAGCTCTTTAGAATGACTAACACGGTCTTGCTCTGGTAAATACATTGTCACACCTAGCGCACGGCCACGTGGAATAATAGATACTTTATAAACCGGATCGTGCTCAGGCACCATACGACCAACAATGGCATGGCCTGCTTCATGGTAAGCAGTCATTTCTTTTTCTTGCTCACTCATCACCATGGTCTTGCGTTCAGCACCCATCATGATCTTATCTTTTGCAGCGTCAAATTCAGCCATACTAACAACACGTTTATTACCACGTGCTGCATAAAGAGCCGCTTCATTCACTAAGTTAGCAAGATCAGCACCTGAGAAACCAGGTGTACCACGAGCAATCACTGCCGCTTCAACGTTATCACCTAACGGTACTTTACGCATGTGTACTTTTAGAATTTGCTCACGACCACGAATATCTGGTAAACCAACCACAACTTGACGGTCAAAACGACCAGGGCGAAGTAATGCTGGATCTAGAACATCCGGACGGTTAGTCGCAGCAATAACAATAATACCTTCATTGCCTTCAAAGCCATCCATCTCAACTAGCATTTGGTTAAGCGTTTGCTCACGTTCATCATGACCGCCGCCCATACCTGCGCCACGCTTACGACCTACTGCGTCGATTTCATCGATGAAGATGATACAAGGCGCTGCTTTTTTAGCTTGTTCGAACATGTCACGTACACGTGATGCACCAACACCCACAAACATTTCAACAAAATCGGAACCTGAAATAGTAAAAAACGGTACTTTTGCTTCACCGGCAACCGCCTTCGCAAGTAATGTTTTACCTGTACCTGGAGGACCAACCATAAGTACGCCCTTAGGAATACTACCGCCTAATTTTTGAAATTTAGAAGGATCACGTAAAAAGTCCACCAGCTCGGTTACATCGTCTTTGGCTTCATCACAACCAGCTACATCAGCAAAGGTCGTTTTAACTTGATCTTCACTCATTAAGCGGGCTTTACTTTTACCAAATGACATGGCGCCTTTGCCACCGCCACCTTGCATCTGACGCATGAAGAAAATCCACACACCAATTAGCAGTATCATAGGGAACCAAGAAATGAAAATGCTTGCTAAAAACGATTGTTCCTCAGGTTTTACACCTTTGACATTTACATCGCTTTTTAACAAATCATTTAAAATATCTTTATCATAAATCGGCATAATCGTTTGAAAACGCTCGCCACTATTTTTTATGCCAGTAATTGTGCCACTGCCACTTTCAATAGACACTTCTTGTATAGAGCCACTACGGGCATCTTTAACAAATTGACTGTAACTTGTTTGACGATCAACTTGATCGCCGCCATTAAAGCTCTGAAATACTGACATAAGCACAACTGCAATAACCAGCCAGAGTATTAGATTTTTCGCCATATCGCTCAAGGGGTTAACCTCTTGTATCCAATTAATTTAAATTCAACTAAACGCCAAGCAACTGTACTACAGTTTGTATCCAGTCGCTACTATATATACTTCCCGAGAACGGGGACGCGAGGCATCCGGTTTACGTATCTTCACTGCTTTAAAACTATTACGTACATCTTGCAAATACTGATCAAAGCCTTCACCTTGGAATACTTTAACAATAAACGCGCCATTTTTCTTTAAAACTTGGTGACACATATCAAGTGCAAGCTCAACCAAGTACATGCTACCCGCCTGATCAACCGAGTTATTACCACTCATGTTAGGTGCCATATCAGACAATACCACATCTACATTTTTACCATCAATACGTTTTAACAGCGCATCAAGTACAGCTTCTTCACGAAAGTCTCCTTGTAAAAAGTCAACACCCGCTAATGAATCCATAGGTAAAATATCACACGCAACCACTTGACCTTTGTCACCTACTTTTTCTGCTAAGTATTGTGACCAACTCCCTGGAGCTGCGCCTAAATCTACTACTGTCATTGCTGGACGCAATAACTTATCTCTGTTTTGAATTTCGTCTAATTTGAAAACAGCTCGAGAGCGCCAGCCTTTTTTTTGCGCTTCTTGAACATATTTATCATCAAAATGTTCTTTAAGCCAACGCTGTGAACTGGCTGACTGTTTTTTATTTGTCATAAATTAACACGCAACTAATTAGTAATATTCTCTAGATGGCGTTAGAATACCCTTAATTCAAGCCATATTCAGCAAAATTTGTAATATCATGACATTATCAAACAAACAAAAGCAGTTTTTAAAAGGCCAGGCACATAGCCTTAAGCCTGTAGTTTTACTAGGTTCTAACGGTTTAACCGAAGGCGTAGTAGTTGAAATCCAAAGCGCACTAGAAATTCACGAATTAATTAAAGTGAAAGTGCCAACTGACGATCGTGAAACAAAAAAGCTTATTTTTGATGCCATTGTTCGCGAAACAGGGGCCACCAAATTACAAACAATTGGTCATACGATTGTGCTTTACCGTCAAAGCCCAGAGAAAAAAATTCAGTTACCTCGCGGCTAATAGCCCGTTGTAAAGCTATAAAAAAACCAGCCGCGGCTGGTTTTTTTTATAAATGGATTAAAAATCCATTATTCGCAAGTTTGCTTTATAGCTGCCATGCTCAAGCCTACTAAGTGAGTAATAGTGCCCGTACTGCCCCTCATCCATATTCTCAATAGTTTGGTTACTCAATAACGAAGCTAATTGCGGCGTGGTGTTACTATGCCCTATAACCACCACAACGCCGTCTTGTGCCAACAACTGATTTTTCAATGTCGTTAAATCGGCAGCATTATAAGTAATAACTTTAATATTAAAATACCTAGCTAAAGGCGCTGCAGTGCTTAATGTGCGGTTATAATTACTACTGTATAACGTAATGTGTGGATGGGTTTTAACTAGCGAAACCAAATGCTCAGCACGCGCCTGCCCTTGGTCTGTTAAATATGGATTACTGCCTGTTTGTTTTTCACTATGGCGAAACAAATAAAGCTGTTCAGGCGCAGAAAAAGCAGGGTGGCAAACGAGTAACAATAATGCTACCCATGCTGATTTTATCAATGAGCTCATTGTTTTTTGCCTCGTTTGTATGCCAATAAACGGTCTATGAATTCAGTAGTGAGCTCATTAATCAGCCCAGTTTCTGCATTTAAAATCAAACTAAAGCCTACATTTAAGTGCGGAAAAACCACTAAGTCACTGCGGTAGCCTTGCACCCAACCACTGTGATAATAAAGCGTTTCATCATCATAGTCATACACACGCCAGCCTAGCCCATAGTAGGCTTCGTTCATGTGCTCTCGCCATACTCGTCTGTAGCGTTCTTTTTTAGTATGAGTATAAGGGCGTGTTTGCGTGGCCAATGCATCTAAGGATAATACCGATGGATATTGCCCTAATTGCGCATTTAACCAAATAGCCATATCTGACGCACTGGCGTTTACCCCTGCCGCGGGTGCAACTTTATAATAATTCTTTTTTAAGCGGGCGCTATACCAACGTTTTTTGCCACGCACGTGAGGGTGTGCATAGTTATTATCCTGCACCATGGCATCGTAACCCAAACTAGCATCATTCATTTCTAGGGGAGTAAAAAAAGCCTCATTAAGCCACTGGGTATAGGTTTTGTTGGTACTTTTTAAAATTACGTCGTCTATTAAGCTAAACATTACATTTTGATAGCCATAGCAATCACCAGGGTCACAAATGGGTTTAACACTCAATAGTTTTTCAACAATGTCCTTATAACCCATCCGCGATTCGATTAAATTATCGTAAGCGTTAGGAACTAGCCCACTAGAATGGCTTAAAATATGAAAAACTTTTAAATCATCTTTATAGTCAGTTTGCTTAAAATCCGGTAAATAATAACTAACAGGTAAATAAAGGTTGAGCCGCTGTTCATTTGCGAGTTTAGCCGCTAACGACCCTGCAAATGTTTTCGATACGGAGGCTAAACGAAATCGAGTGTGCGGGTTAATTTTTTGCCCACCGCGCACCTTTGTATTGCCCATAGTATGGATGTAGTCACGTGCTTGTGAGTTGACAATGGATAGCGCCCCTCCTGGGATTTTTTTTATTTTTAGTTTTTTTTCTGTATAGCGTCCATAACTTTTAACAAATGCTTCCCAATCAGGATCTGTGCTTGCGCTCGCCTGTAAATGCGTCCCGATAAGGAGCACGGCAAAAAAGTAAAAGGGTAAGGTGTTAAAATACTTCATTCTTAGCTAATTTTTCTTTTTTAGTCATAATCAACCGTTATAATATCATGAACTTTTACTCGGACTAACGTACAATATGTCCGATTAATGGCTTTTGAGTGGATGTAAAATATTTATGCGTTTTTTAGTTGTATCACTTTTTATAATATCAGCGTCAGGTTGTGCTGTCGTTAAACAACCCGCAGAGCCTTTAGCAATGCCTGCAAAGCCTATGCTTAAGAGCCAAACTTATCAGTTAAAATATGAAACTGAGCATGCTTCACCAAAAGTGAAGTCGGTACAATTACCTGCCCACAACGTGAAAAAAAATCAAACTGTTAGAGTAATCGTAGACCGTGCAAGTGTTACCGACACTTTGGTCTCTCAAATAAGCCAAGCCTTAATTGATAAACAGCTTAAGGTGACCACTAGCGAGAATAGCGATTACACGTTAGCAATTCATCAAGTTGATCTGGAATTTATAGATGACGCCAAGTACACCCTAGCACAACCAGAAAAGCCATATTCACTGTTTTCAAAAGTAGCGCAGCAATTTCCGTCCCAACAATGCGCCAATATATTAGCCCAAGTTAGTATGCGACTTACTCACAAAGCATCGGGCGATGTGGTGTGGTTTGCTAAATCATCAATTGACAGTGCAAGCTTTCATCGTGAACCTTTAGTTTATAGCTTTAGCGAAGAAAAGAAGATCACTAATGAGCTAGAAGTTGTTGCATTTATACACAAGCACAACACCGAACAGGCTCGTCTTAAACGAGCTGAGCTTAATAATGAAGTAACGGCCCCTGCTTATAAAACCATTACAAAACTGAGTCGTTTAACTAAATTAAATGGGCCATGTACACGCACTGAAATAAGTGCTCTCACACCTATGATGCAATTTTACTTAAGCAGTATTCTTATTGATAAAATTAAAGTTCAGTAGTTGTTAGGACGACCGCTACATTTTTTTACAGATTTAGCTAAGAGTTTGACAATATACTACCCTTTTTAGCAAACTCTAATTAAGGTTCCAAGGATGACGTATACTTCTCTTAAACAGTCTTTTGGTTGTGCGGCCTTATTAGTTGCCGCTATTTTTAGTGCCCAAAGCAGCGCCAGTAATCGTTACTATGCCGATAACACTTTGGAACCCACCACTGGTTTTGCCTGGGATTGGAGCGCTGGCGCAGGTTATTACATTGAAGACTCTTATTTAGTTGGCATGAACTCCTATGATGTTGGTGCAGAACTAGATTTGAGTATTGCAGTTTCTTACGATAATTTTTATCTAGATTTTGACCATAATCAGCTCAGCGGTGGACTTGTTTTAGGCTATAGCTTAATTAACAAATATGATTGGGGTCTTGATTTATTAGGCACCAACATTCAAGCAGGTTTTGATGAACAAGGTTTAGGCTTTTATAACGACGGAATAATTGATCCACTGCGTGGTATAAAAAAGCGTAACTATGATTTTGACACCGGCCTTCGATTAACACGCCGATTTGAAAACTCACAAATTTCATTTGAATATTTACATGATATAAGCGGTGCTCATAATGGTTGGGTTGCCAATGTGTTTTTCAGCCATATTCAACCTTGGCGCAATTGGGAGTTTCGCTCCGGTATTGGCTTAAGTGCCTACTCTGCTGATTTTACAAACTATTACTTTGGTATTGATAGCGATGAAGCAAACGCAGCACGCCCTATTTATAGTACCGATGCCAGTACCAGTATTATATTTGAATTTCATGCTGAATATCCCATCAATCAAGATTGGGTATTTTTAGCAGGCTGGTTAACCACATGGTTTTCAAAAGAAATTGAAGACAGCCCAATTATTTCCCAAGGATATCAACACAAAGCCAAGGTAGGCCTGCGTTATGTACTTTAGATTTTTTTACTGTTTGTTGTTTACATATTCGGGCTCTTTGCTTGCAGCCACTACACAACCACCCAGTGAACTTACTGCCGTTCCCGATACCTGTGTAGCCTTACGTGAAGGGCGTCAATGTTATGCCGATGTTGTCTTATCATGGCAGCAACCAGAGGTAGGAAATTATTGTTTACGCGATGCGACCTCAAAATACATTATGCAGTGCTGGCTTAAACAGCGACAAGGCTCACTTAATTACGCCTTTGATTCAACCCAGAGCATTTCATTTGAGCTGTTTGATAGTAATACATCGCAAGTGATTGCTGTAAGCGAAGTTAAACTACAATGGGTGTATCAAAATAGACAAAAAAAGCGGCGTTGGCGGTTATTTTAGCCACACACTATAAACATCATTCAGGTATACGAAGAAAGCTTATGGATAATTACGGTACTATTCTACTGGTTGAAGATGATATCTCTCTTGCACAATGGGTAACTGAGTATTTAACTGAGCAAGGTTATATTGTGCATGTATGTCATCGCGGTGATGAAGTTATAAGCCAAGTAAAGCATTTAAACCCACAACTTATTTTACTCGATATTATGTTACCAGGTCTTGATGGTATTAGTGTATGCCGTGAGTTACGCAGCTTTTATCAAGCTCCTATAATTATGCTCACCGCACGAGATGAAGAAATGGATGAGGTCATTGGGCTTGAAGTCGGTGCCACAGATTACATTATAAAACCTGTTCGCCCTCGTGCACTGCTTGCTCGTATTAAGTCGGCTTTACGCTATAGCAGTGACACGCCTAAAACTGATGCTCAAGAGAGCATGATCAATATTGGTCAATTAAGTATTGATACCGAATCTCGTAACGTTACACTCAACCAGCAAGATGTGAATATTTCAAGCGCAGAGTATTTATTACTGCATTATTTAGCGAGCAACGCTGGGCAGGTTGTATCACGTGATGCGGTGTTTAAAGCAACCAAAGGTAGAGAGTATGACGGCCTAGATAGAAGCGTTGATGTGCTTATTTCTGCTTTGCGTAAAAAGTTTAATGATGATCCGCAAAAACCAGAAAAAATAAAAACTATTTGGGGGCGTGGTTATTTGTTTGTGACTACAGCGTGGTAAGTTTTAATGCCTGAGCGCTTAAAATAATAAGCGCGACAATAATAAAAGTCACTTCAATACACCCAGCCTATTATGGAATAGCATCAATGAAAAAGTTTTATATTTCACTACTAGGCAGTGCGCTGCTTTCAATTATTGTTTTAGGTTGGCTTATTGATGCATTTAGCCAACAAGCACATGCACCTTTGGATGAGTTTAGCGTTCAAAGCCAGATTATTGTCGGGTTAAGTAAACAGCTCACAGCTATAAAGCCACAGGCACGACCAGAACAGGTAACTAAGTTAGCCAAAGATTTTAACCTGACTCTTAACTACAAATTAAATCAGTCGCTAGCATTACCATCAGCGCTATTAGATAAAATGCAAACTCAAGGCGGGTTAATACTTGAGGACGAGCAAGGCTTTTACATGCTCTACACTAATGATGCATTAAGCCCTTACCATTTAACCATGCGTTTAGATAAACCTTATGAGAACATACAGCGAAACGACATAATTTTAACTTTGTTATTTTATACTGGCTTATGTGTTTTTATGGGCTTTATTATTACCCCTTTAGCAAAACGTCTTACAGTATTAAATGATGCGGCAAAACAGTTCGCATCCGGTAATGTTAAAGCCCGAATTAAGCCCTCTCGCTTTACCTATATAAAAGATGTGGAACTGACCTTTAACCGCATGGCAAGTCAAATTGAAAAGTTAGTTGCTGAAAATAAACTGATGGCCTCAAGCCTGTCCCATGATATAAGAACCCCAATAGCATGCTTACGCTTTGGTGTTGACGCTGCACTTGATAGCCATGATGAGAGCAAAATAAAGCATTACCTAACCCGTATGGAAACCGATTTGGATCATATGGAGTCAATGTTAAAAAGCTACTTAGCATTTGCTACTTTGGAACAAAATGCCAATAAACTTACTTACTCATCAGCAAACCTTAAACAATATCTAAGTGATATTGTGCTGCAGCTTGAACCAAGAATAACCGCACGTTCGCTTAATATTTCTTTAGAATGTGATGATCATACTATTTTTGCTGACTTACATTGGCTAGCAAGAGCGATCGCAAACTTAATTAATAATGCCTGCGATTTTGCACATCATCACATTAAAGTAACCGCCTCGCTACAAGAGCACACTCTAGTCATCAGCATTGCCGATGATGGCCCAGGTATAGCTCAAGAAAACAATCAAAAAGTATTTAGCCCGTTCTTTCGTGAGCGCAGCCACCGTAATCGCAGTGACAACAGTTACGGGTTAGGATTGGCTATCGTTGCCAAAGTAGCCGATTGGCATCATGGCTCGGTAAAAGTGAGTAAAAGTGAGCACCTTGGTGGGGCCTGCTTTACACTTACGATTGCGCGGTTTAGATATTAATTAAACAAGTACCATCCGTTCTAACTAACGCAATATAATTAAAGAAATCGTGCTATTTATAATCAAAAAATGCACGTGTTATTTATATCTGAAAATAAAACGCAATAATTGTGCGACTAAGTCAAATAAGCACTTTTTATTTTTTTACAATTCCAGTAGATTGTCACGGCGTCGAAAAAATAGAGAAGCAAAATAATATGAGTGCAGTAAGAGGTGAGTTTAGCTCCCGCTTTGGTTTTATAATGGCTGCGGCAGGATCTGCTGTTGGGCTTGGTAATATTTGGGGTTTCCCGACACAAACAGCAAGTAATGGCGGGGCTGCCTTTTTAGTCGCGTACTTAGTACTGGCCTTCTTTTTAGCCTATCCTGCTTTAATGGCAGAGCTGATGATAGGTCGTCATGGACAAGCTAATGCGGTTTCTTCACTAACTAAATTAACCACTAAACCTTGGCAAAAGCAGTTTGCCTTTGCTGTTGGCTTTGGCGGGATTTTATGTGCTGGCTTTATACTAAGCTTTTATGCGATTGTTGCTGGTTGGATGTTAAGTGCGACTTTAGAGCCGGTTACTACTCTCATAGGCGCAGATGCGGCATCTTCGTGGTTAAGTGAACAGTCACTTACACGTAACATTCTTTTTACTGTGGTATTTATTATTTTAACCGTTGCTATCATTAGCCGCGGTGTTGAAAATGGTATTGAAAAATGGTCAAAACGTTTAATGCCTGCTTTGCTCGGTATTTTGTTTGCCTTAATTGCCTATGTAATGACTCAAGAAGGCGCTGTTGAGGGATTAAAAGCTTACCTAGTCCCTGACTTTTCTTCTATTTTTGATCCCACCTTATTAGTCAGTGCACTAGGACAGGCCTTCTTTTCATTGTCACTGGGCACCAGTGTAATGATTATCTATGGCTCATATATCAGTAAAAAAGAAAACCTCGTCTCTTTGGGGGCTTATGTTACGCTTATTGATGTATTCATCGCATTTGTAGCAGGCTTACTGATTATCCCCGCGATGTATGTTGCACAAGCCCAAGGTGTTGAAATATTCTCGTCAACAACAGGTAAACTACTTTCAGAAGACACCTTAGTATTTCAGGTTTTACCCGCCTTATTTGATGGCATGGGTGGTGTGGGTTTATTTGTTGGTTTTGCTTTTTTTGCATTAATGAGCATTGCCGCTCTAACCTCATCAATTTCAATGCTTGAAGCGCCGGTATCGTACACTGTAGAGCGCTTTGCAATGAAGCGTGTGCAAGCAACATGGTTAATAGGTGCTTTAATTGCCATAGTTAGTATTACCATAGTGTGCAACTTAGGCACGTTATTTGGTTTAGTGATCACCTTAACAACTAAAGTCGCGCAACCTTTATTAGGACTTATGTGTTGTATTTTTGTAGGGTGGATCTGGTACAGGTCGTCATTGCTCAAAGCAATCCAGCAAGGTAACCCTGAAGTACATAACACCTTATTTTGGAAAATATGGCCTTGGTACACTAAGTTTGTATGCCCTATCGCCATTAGCTTAGTATTTTTACATTCTTTACTTAGCTAATAAAACAAAAAAGGCCCACTAATGTGGGCCTTTATTTATTAAGAATTATCTACTGCTTTAAAATCATATCTTGATGGGGTATGCCATCTTCTAAGTACTCCTCCCCAACACACTCAAAACCAAATGAGCGATAAAAATTTAGTAAGTAGGTTTGTGCGCCTATATAAATATCACGAGTAGGCCAATGAGTTCTACAACAGGCAATAGCCTGGCTAACTAATTCTTTGCCTAAACCAGAGCTACGCTGTGATTGAGCAACTAAAACACGCCCTATCGCACTATAATGTGCATCTTTTTCATAACAACGAGCATAGGCATTTACTGTTTGCCTATTGAGTGAATACAAGTGGCGAGTAGCATCTGCAATATCCACATCATCAAGTTCGGGGTAAGGACACGCTTGTTCTACAACAAATACGTCAACACGTTCACGCATTATTGCAAACAGGGTTTGGGAGTCGAGCGCAGAGAATGGCTCACATTTAAACGCCATTTAAACACCTTTTATTATTACAGGGCCTTACTAAAAGGCCCCATAATCTTATTAAGCAAATAATCGCTCTAACTGATCACATAACTGAGATAAGTTAACATGATCATGCTCGATAGTTAAATCGACATAACCGTCACTTCTAAATGCTCTGTCTAACTCAATCAGTACATGCGTTTTATGCGCTTCAGGAATAAACGACAGTTCAATTTCCTTTATACCAAATAAGCTGCGACTATTTGGTTGATATTCAAGCTCTTGATAACACCCAGACACAGATTGAAAAGTAGAAGCACGTAAATGGCCTTGCTCTACATCTGCTTTAACTAAATTAAATCCTAGCTTCTCCATTGCTTGCATACAGGTTTTAACTGCTTCATTCGGATAGATGTGCAAATGGTCTTTATCTGTTGGATCAAGCGCAAGGTCAATATCAAGCCCTGTTTCTAACCACACATAAGACTGGTTATAACCGGCATTAATTTCAGTAATTGGTGTTTCTGAATGCAAACGGGCTTCAAACGGGATAGTTTTAACTTCACCAGGCTCAACAGTACCAATGTCAGTTATGCGCCATTGTTCAATAACATGATTAGTAAAGTAATCACCGTCTTCACTGGCTACTTTAACCCGAGTAACTAACATTAAATCTAAACCCGCAATTTCTTGACTTACATCACCTGCACTAATAACTATTTGTGCATTGAATAGTTGGCCAGGCTGAAGATGCTCGGTTTCTAAAATAGTATCCACCTTGGCGGCACCAATGCCTACCGATGCTAAAATCTTTTTAAACATATTTTCTCCTTAAGCTAAGCAATACACTTGTTTGCTTACACTTAAACTCCTTCGTTATGGCATCTTAACCACATTTAAAAGCGCTTGTCAGCGAAAAACTGCTATTTACATGCTGTTTACCATAAAACTAGCCATTTATGTGTGTTTTTTGTACTTTACAGCCGCCTTTATGCATACATAAAGGTGTTTTAGCAATCAGGTGATAAATACTCACTATCAGCCAATTAGCAGTAGGAAATAAGTAGATAAATTGTCAATAAGCATTGTTTTTCGCTACACTACAATGCCAAGTGCAGTGATACTAATAACTATGGAACTAATTTATTTTGCTACCGCCTTCGTCTGCGGTTTTGGTATATATCAGCTAAAATTACCGCCGCTTATCGGCTTTCTTATGGGCGGATTTATTCTTAATTTAGCGGGTTACAAAAGCACGGAGCTACTCGAAACGATTGCCTCTTTAGGGGTCACACTGCTACTTTTTAGTATTGGCCTCAAACTAAAAATTGCTAACCTTATAAAACCACAAGTGTGGGCTCCTGCCACCATACATATTATTTTAAGTAGCGCATTGTTTAGTGGCTTCATGTTGCTGCTTGGTGTATTCGCACTGCCATTATTTGTCGATTTAAGCTGGCAAAGTGCATTGTTAGTCGGCTTTGCTTTAAGTTTTTCGAGTACGGTATTTGCTGTAAAAGTACTTGAAGAACGCGGTGAAATGGCAAGTTTGCACGGTAAAATCGCCATTGGTATTTTGGTTATGCAAGATATATTTGCAGTCATATTCTTAGCGGTCAGTACAGGTAAAGTACCGAACATTTGGGCTTTAGGGTTAATTGTTGCACTACCTTTGTTTCGCCCAATTATGTACTGGGTTTTAAACCGCTCTAAACACGGTGAGTTACTGCCGCTATTTGGTTTTTTCTTTGCATTGGTAGCTGGGTACAATGCCTTTGAATTCGCAGGATTAAAAGGCGATTTAGGCGCATTGATCATTGGCATGATGTTCGCCCCTCACAAAAAAGCAGGTGAGCTGTCTAAATCACTGCTTAGCCTAAAAGACATACTACTGGTTGGCTTTTTCTTAAGTATTGGTTTAAGTGCAGAGCTTACTGCCCACTCTTTAGTCGTTGCTTTAATTTTAGTATTAATTATCCCTATTAAAACGCTGCTTTACTACATACTAACTAATTTATTTAAACTGCGAGCTCGTACCTCTTTGCTCACCGCATTTAGTTTGGCTAACTTTAGTGAGTTTGGCTTAATTGTTTGTGCCGTTGCTGCATCTAGCGGTATGGTTACCTCTGAATGGCTCGCGGTTATCGCGATTGCCGTATCAATTACATTTGTGATTGCCTCCCCTTTAAATAAACGCTCTAACGAGCTGTACGTTAAAATTGAACGCCTCTTATTGAAGTTTGAAAGCAAGACCCGCTTAGCAGAAGAGCTTCCTGTAAACTTAAATGATACGAAAATAGTGATCTTTGGTATGGGTAGAATTGGCACTGGTGCCTATGAAACAATAAACGCAACTCACCCTGATGTAGTTGCAGGTATTGATATTAAACCTGAGGTGGTCGATAAACATATTAAACGTGGACGCAGAGTATTAATTGCCGATGCCACCGACCCTGATTTTTGGCAGCGCGTTAATCACTCTCATGTGGAAATGGTCATGTTAACTATGCCTAAGCATATGCAAAATATTTTTGCTTTAGAGCAATTACAAGCATCAGGTTATAAAGGGCAAGTAACTGCGATTGCTAACTACCCCGATCAGCAAAAAGAATTAGAAGATATGGGAATAGATTCTACTTATAACTTTTATTTAGAGGCTGGTAGCGGTTTTGCGGAGCATGTAAAGCAAACCTTGTTTCCGTAATCGGGCTTAGATGCAAATAGATTGCATTTACATTCCTTTACATCTGAGTATTTTATTGGTGAAAAAATCAGGTAAAATGTCTGTGTTGGTTGAATAAAGCTAATACCTAAGTTTGTGTTTTATAAAAGACAAATAACGGACCCCTTGCTTTTAAGTGACCAATAAGATTCTCAAATTAGAGGGCCTACTCCCTCTATCAATAGGCTGTTACTTGCCCGTTACAGCCTATTTTATTTCCTTAAAATCCCTTACACTTATCCCATTATTTATAAAAGATGTCAGTAATGGATCCTCAACAACTAAAAATCGCGATTAACACCATTATGCCATTTGGCAAGTATGCGGGACGCCCTTTACTTTTGCTGCCTGAGCCATATTTAGTGTGGTTTAAACAACAAGGCTTTCCTAATAGCAAGCTTGGCTCTCAGCTCGCAATGATGTACGAAGTGAAGCTTAATGGCTTAGAGCAAATGCTGATGCCATTACTAGAAAAAAATAGTAAATAAAATAGAACTTTTCTATAAATGGTCTGTCTATCTATTTGCTACTTGTTGATTTTTTGGTTTTAAACCGCAAAAAAGCGCCTTTATGGCGCTTTTTTATTGTTTGGGATTCAGTTGTCGAGGGTAATAATAAACTTAACCCCACCCAATGGTGAGTCTTCAATCTTACACTGCCCTTTATGCCAGCTAATAATTTTATTTACAATTGCTAGCCCTAATCCAAACCCACCAGTTTTTTTATCACGGCTTTTATCTAAACGGGTAAAAGGTTTAAACACTTTCTCACGTTCAGCATCCGCAATACCTGGGCCATCATCTTCAATCACCAGAAATAACTTTTCGGCGTTGGCAGTTAAACTAATATGTACATTTTGCGTAGCATGTTTCAGTGCATTACTAATTAAATTTTGTAGCACTCGCGACATGAAATGACTATCGCATACGTTTATAAATTGACTCGGTAACGTTGTGGTTAATTTAATAGGGGTATCAAAAGTTACTTTTTCGATATTAGCTTTAATTAATGCGACGATATCACAGGGAACCAATTGCAAGCTTGGTTGCTGTGTATCTAAACGAGCGTATTCCAACATTTCTGATACCAAGGATTCAAGCTCATGAATATCCATTTGCATATCAGATAAATAGTGCTGTGCTTTGCCATCTTGAACTTTATTCTCTAACATTGCGATTGCAAACTTCAAACGGGCTAATGGTGTTCTGAACTCATGTGACACTGATGAGGTTAGTTCTTGTTGAGCACTCAGTAAAAACTCTATCCGTTGCTGCATTACTTTTAATGTATCAGTGATGGGTAAAAAGAATGATTTAGAGCTGTCGCTTAATTGAAAATCTTGCGCCCCACCGACCGCTTCACAGGCTTGACTGAGCTTGGCAAAATCTCGCCATAACAATAAGCTCCATAACCCTATCGGTAAGCTAATAATAAATAAAACTAATAAATAAGGTATCACGGTCCCAGTGTTTTTAGCTTTAACACCCACAGGACCTACTTGTAATAACTGAGAGTTATTTAAAGTGACATACCAAACAATACGTTGCTGCTTATCGTACAAGTAAAGGTAATTATTTTGAGCTAATTGTGTTTGCTGCTCAGGAGGGAGAACCAAATCTTGTTGGGCGATAACTTGGCTATCAAAATTATGCTTTAGCTGCTCAAGACCATCTGGCGTTTGAGAAAGCAGCCATAACGACTGCCCAAATTCATTATCTAACAAAACATGTTGCTCAGATTCATCATACGGCCAAAGCTGCTCTATAACACCACTGGCAATAAACAAAGAAGCAATAATATACACGTAAAGGCTAATAAATAGCTTTCCCATTAACCTAGCCTAATACCTTGCATTAATTACATGTCCCACGCATCTGATACAAATAAATAGCCTTGTCCCCACACTGTCTTAATACGGTATGGTTTATCACTGTTATCACCAAGCTTCTTACGAATTCGAGACACACGTACATCAACGGTTCGATCTAGCCCATCGTACTCACGTCCAATCATATGTTGGTGCACATGTTCTCGGCTGAGCACTTCTCCTGCATTTGAAGCTAATAACCACAGCAATTCAAACTCATGTGAGGTTAATACGATTTCAACACCACTTAGCTTTACAATACGGCTAGTTTTATCTATTGATAAGTCACCAAACTTAAGCTCTTCTATGGCTTTTACGCTAGGCTGTCCACGGCGTAATAATGCACTAATTCGCGCCAATAGTACGCGCGGCTCTGCAGGTTTAATAACGTAATCGTCAGCACCGAGTTCTAAGCCGATAACTTGGTCAAAATCTTCGCCCTTTGCAGTAAGCATTAAAATAGGTAAGGTGTATTTGTCGCGCACTTGACGGCACACACTAAAGCCATCTTTTCCTGGCAGCATCACATCTAGAATGATTAAATCAACATGGTTTTCACTCAGATAAGGAAACACTTCGTCACCGCGTTCTAATACGTCAACTTCTAAGCCATTATGTTCAAGATAGTCTTTGGTTAATTGTTGCAACCCTAAGTCATCTTCAACAAGTAATATCTTTGGCATTTACTGCTCCTAAATTAAAAAAAGCTCCAAGGTGAGCGTAGCCGATGTTTTTTCTTAGCGTATGCAGTTTGCACTTCTACTTGCACACTCGCTAATGACACACCTGTAAGGGGATTAATCAGGGAGTATATGGTCTCCACCTGAACACGCGCTTTATAACTAAATTGCCCTTTTTTTACCCCTTGCCAACATTGCAATTGGGTATCTTGCTGGTATAAACACACATCACTTGGCTCAGACAGTTGCCACTTAAATTTTAACTCAAGATCACAAAATTCTTGTTGTTCGGAAACCACACAGACTTTGGGTGATACGTTAAGTGAAGAGGCTTTTGCAACACTTAGGTTGCTAAAAAATGAAGCTGCAAACACAACCAACATAAAACACTTCATATTAAAATGTATGTTCGAATCCTATAAAGGCGGTCATTGAATAGTCATGTTCAAAGAGCGGACTGCTATCCATTGCTGAATAGTCATAATATGCTAAATGAAAACGAAGTGCGTTGGCTTTACCTACCGGCCAACGGACGTCGATTTTAGCATAAGGTTGCCAGCTACTACCAACTTCTATTTCACCATATAAAGATTCTGTATTGTTTAAGCCATAAAAGTAGTTATTTAGTTGTGCTGATTTGTAGTTTACGCCTAAGGTCGATTTAAGTTCTAACACCTTAAGATCAAAATGGTATTGCCATTGTAGCGAGCCCCTAAAGCTATTATAAACACTGTTTACGTCATGCAATAATTGCGCAGAAAATACCTGTTGTTGTTTTACAAAAACATAACTGACGCCGGCATCCAGCACCACTCGTCTTTTTTGAATATTATTGATATTAATCTGGCGAGGAGATTCAATGTGTTGCGATTCTAATATTTCGTTATTAGCCGTTGCTGTGAGCGGGAATATATTTTGCGGATGCCAGTCAATAAAAAATCGTGATTCTGGGTTAATTTCTGACACAAAGCTAATGTTATGCGTATCACTTTGTATAAAAGAATAGCCTAAACGACCGTTATCAAAAAACCAATTTTGGCCATAATAAGCCACTTGTGGAACCACCACCAAAGGAATGTTGTCTGCACCATGTAAAGGGTTACTGATCACTCCCCCCCCTAAGCTGACACTCATTTTAAGCTCATCAGTAGAGATGTGTTGCTGCGTCTGAGCAATGGCATTAGCGCTAAACAACGCCAATAAAATGCATATTTTTATTCTCAGATGTAACACCATGGGGTTATTCACTAGTTTATAAAGTGGCTTTGACCCTATAGTAGCAAGTAGTATAAGTACAAGCTCTAGAGGGTTACAATCATTAACAAATTTGATACAAACGGAACACGTTTACAAATTAGCGGCTATTTCAACTCGATTTCGACCATGGGTTTTAGCTAAATAAAGTGCTCTATCAGCCTTTTCTACTAATAAACAGCTTTTACTAAAAGGCTCCATTAAAGCAATACCAAAACTTGCTGAGATATTACGTTTATAATCGCTATCTTCTTTTTTACGAATAGTTAATTTAGCAATACTCAAACGCAACTGATTGCAGAATGTCATCGCATCATTAATGCTATCAAAGTAACCTGTAATACAAAATTCTTCACCACCGAAACGATACGCATTATATTGTTCTTGCACACAATTTTGAACTTTCTGAGCGACAAGTTTGAGTACCTCGTCGCCTTTTTGGTGACCAAAATCGTCATTAAAACGCTTGAAGTGATCAATATCGAACATTATTAACACGGCTAACTTAGATTGCTCATCTTGTGAAGATGCATGAACACAAAACTCGACTATGTCAGTATCAAACTTACCGCGATTAAATAACCCCGTTAGTGAATCTTTATCAACCGCTTCTTGAGTCATAGTGAGGGCTTCTCTTAAATCTTTTATCTCATTATATGCTTGCGCTAATTTAGTTTGGAAACCGCGAGCATAATCTTGCATTGCGATTGATTCATCTGTTAGACGTTCAACACAAGATAGAATTTCATTAAATGAGTTAATGCTAGAGAGTGTTTTTAACTCATTTTGTGAGTCAACTAACGAAGTAGTAAAGCTTTTTGAATACTGAATAGAGTCACTCAAGTCAAACTGTACTTGCTCTACCGTACCATGAAATTTTTCAGACATTTGTTGAAAAAACGCTAATTCTTCGTCGTTTATGTATTTATCAAATATTTCCTGTGCATTTTGAGCTGAGCAAGTATTGTGCTGACCGATAACTTTATCAAGCTCTGTATTTAGTTGCGGGTTATCGCCCTGTACATAACAGTACCAAATCGCATAGTTTATTGGCGTTACTGGCATTCTGTACTTCACCATAAGTGGAATGGCTTTTTTTAAACACTGGGCAGAATGAGCAAGTGAGGCAGTATTATCCATAATTGAAACTCTCAGACATCACAACAAAGATGTTAACAAACACATAAATATTAGCGGTTTATATTAACACTTTTTTATCATCCAACAAGCCTATATTATGTTTTCTCCCATATTTTGTGCAATATTCCACAGTGCACTAATAGCAGGATCATTTAATTCTTTATGTAATACCGCTAGGCCAATTTTAAAACCTTGTGGGGGCTCATCTTTGCTATCCAAAATCTGAACTTTATCGTTTAAAGGGCTATTATCGAGAACAATTTTTGGGATCATGGCCACGCCTAAGCCCAAACTCACCATAGATACCATAGCCTCATGCCCAGCGACTTGTGCATAGATTTTTCCTTGAACGTTATTTTTTCGCCACCACTGCTCTAACCTTTGTCGTGAAAACCCTTGTTCAGCAACAATAAATTCAAGCTCAGACCAATCAATAGTCTCGCTGTTATTGATTAGTTTTTCTGTGATCGGACATTGAATAGTGGGCGCAATTAATACCAGTGGCGAGTAACCAATATCTACAAATGCAATTTGTGCAGGTAATTTACTGGGCCTAGCTGCAATAGCCATGGATTCGTGACCGTCTAATACACGATTTATTGCCAGAGCAGGGTCGCCCGTATTTAAGGTGATTTCAATATGCTGATGCTGGGCCCTGAGCTGCTCCAAAATATGATGCAAAAAACTATAAGATGCGGTAACGGAGCAATAAAGACTCACATTGCCATAAATATGTTGTTGCGGTTCGTTTAAATTGGCCTTAAAACGCTGCCAATTACTAAGCGTTGCACTAGCATACTCCTTAAATGCAACGCCTTCGCGAGTAAGCTTGACACTGCGATTATCTCGCTGGAACAACATCACCCCTACTTCATCTTCTAACTGCTTAATATTGCGACTTAAAGTAGGCGCACTTATGTGGCATAACTCACTGGCACGAGAGAAATGAAGCGTTTTTGCCAACGCCAAAAAGTAATTTAAATGCTTATGATCCATAACAACACCGGTATTTCATATTATGAAACACTTTAATTCAAATATATCATTTTACGCAAGAAGAGAATTTTCATATGGTTATCCCAAGCAAAGCAAAAGCATTGCATCTAACAAACTGAATTAATGGGAAACTTATCATGGCAAATTATTTTAATAGCTTACCTTTACGCGAACAATTAGCGCAATTGGCACAATGTGAATTTATGGGCGCAGACGAATTTAACGACGGTGTTGCTGCACTTAAAGGTAAAAAATTGGTAATTGTAGGCTGTGGCGCACAGGGCTTAAATCAAGGTTTAAATTTACGTGATTCTGGTTTAGATGTAGCCTATACACTACGTGATTCAGCAATTGCTGAGCGTCGTCAGTCATTCTTAAATGCATCGGAAAATGGTTTTAAAGTGGGTACATATGAAGAATTAATCCCAACAGCCGATGTAGTACTTAACTTAACGCCTGATAAACAACACACTGCGGTTGTTAATGCCATCATGCCATTAATGAAACATGGCTCAACCCTTGCCTATTCACATGGCTTTAATATTGTTGAAGAGGGCATGCAAGTTCGTGAAGACATTACCGTTATTATGGTTGCACCAAAATGCCCTGGTTCAGAAGTACGTGAAGAGTATAAGCGCGGCTTTGGTGTACCAACACTCATTGCGGTTCACCCCGAGAATGATCCTCAGGGTCATGGTTTGGCACAAGCAAAAGCCTATGCCGCAGGTACGGGTGGTCATCGAGCGGGAGTACTTAAATCATCGTTTATCGCCGAGGTTAAGTCTGACTTGATGGGTGAGCAAACCATTTTATGTGGCATGCTACAAACTGGCTCTATTTTATGTTTTGATAAAATGATTGATAAAGGCCTTGATGCCGGTTATGCCTCAAAGCTAATTCAATATGGCTGGGAAGTGATCACAGAAGCACTTAAGTATGGCGGTGTTACTAATATGCTTGACCGCCTATCAAACCCAGCCAAAGTAAAAGCGTTTGAATTAAGCGAGCAATTAAAAGTAATCATGCGCCCACTGTATAACAAACATCAAGATGACATTATCGATGGCACATTTTCACGAGTCATGATGGAAGATTGGGCAAATGATGACGCTAACCTACTAAAATGGCGTGCTGAAACCGCGGAAACTCATTTTGAGAAAACCCCAGCGGGTGATGTAGAAATTACTGAGCAAGAGTTTTTTGATAACGGCATTTTAATGGTAGCCATGGTTAAAGCAGGCGTAGAGCTGGCGTTTGAAACCATGACTGCAGCCGGTATTATTGCAGAATCTGCCTATTATGAGTCATTGCATGAAACGCCGTTAATTGCTAACACCATTGCACGTAAAAAGCTGTTTGAAATGAATCGTACTATTTCAGATACTGCAGAGTATGGTTGCTACTTATACAACCATGCATGTTTACCGCTACTACAAGAATTTATGCAAGATATTGATACTGATGTTATTGGCAAAGGCTTAAATGAGCAGAGTAATCAAGTAGATAATCAAACCTTGATTCAAATAAATACCGCACTGCGTGAACATCCTGTTGAGAAAGTTGGTGCTAAATTACGTGGCTATATGTCAGCAATGAAAAAAATAGTTTAACCCTATAACCCTAGAACTTTCACTTGTTAGAAACCAAGCCCACTTGCATTTTGCTGTGGGCTTTTTTAATGTAAATTAATCATCAATAGCCGAAAATAAATAATGTGCTAGAATAATCGCCTCATTGCCTCAGTTGTAAATATATAAGCACTACCATGACGATACAAAATCTCTCTATTACTCAAAAAATTACAGCACTTGGAAGCATTATTGCTATTTGTGTTGCTGTATTAATTGGTTTGACGTCTTTACATAACTCAAAGAATATTATTGAGCAACGCATGATCGAATCAGAACTGCCAAGCAAGCTGCAAACAATCAGTAATCATATTGGTGGGGAGATCAATGAACTTTTAGGCGCAGCACAGCAGCTTTCTGCCAATACCTTTATTTTAGATTGGGCAAACTCTGGCAACACCAACGATGCGTTATTACTCAAAGAACTTAATCGTTTAGTTGAGCAATATGATCTTGCAACTGCTTCGTGGGCAAATAAAAATACCGCGCAATATTGGAATCAAGATGGCTTTTTACGGGTGTTGAAAAATGATGCTGCAGATGGTTGGTTTTTTGCTTTTACCCAATCAAAACAACCTTATTCAATCAGTATTTATCAAGAGTCGGCAAACGATGTAAAAATGTTTGTTAATCACCAACAGCCTAATGGATTCGGCTTGGCGGGCTTAGCAAAAAGCATTACTGATATGCAAAAGCTACTACAGCAATTTAAAATTGAGCAGTCAGGATTTGTATTTATTGCCGATAAAAGTGGCTTAATTCAGCTACACAAAGATGCAGCTAAAGTCGCTAAGGTTAATATAGATAGTATTTACAGTGCTAATATTCATAACAAATTACTTGATGAAAATGGTTTTGCACTAGAAGAAGTAAATATTAACGGACAAGCCACGCTGATTGCTGCCACACCAATTAAAAACACCGACTTATTTGTGTTGGCTCAAGTACCAAAAAGCGAGGTATTCGCAAGTGTAAACACCCTCGAGTGGCAAATATTCACATTTACTATCATTACAGCACTTATCGCAAGCGTGATAAGTTACTTGTTAGCTCGCTCTTTAGCCTCACCGTTATCAAAAATGGCGGAGTTGTTTTCTCGTTTAGGCCGCGGTGATGCTAATTTAGCGTATCGTCTACCAGCATCACCTCAACCTGAACTCAATAATTTAACGTCAGGGTTCAACCAGTTTATTGAGAAAATAGAAACCGCCATTGTGCAAGTCGCTGATGAAAGCCATGGTATTCGTCAAAGTTCTGATCATGTCTTTGCGCAAGCAAAACAAAACTCCTTAGCGCTGGATAAACAAAAAGAGCAAACTATTTCAGTTGCTGCAGCGATCAATGAAATGGGCGCTACAGTGCAAGAAATAGCACAAAGTGCAGCAAATGCAGCTAAGTTAACTAACGATAGTCGCGATAATACCAAACAAAGCCATCAACAAGTATTACAAAGCCAGACGACAATCTCAGCCCTTGCCAGCGACATCGATGGTATTACCGAGCAAGTTGCACTGCTTTCTAAAAAAACCATAGACATTGCCAGTATTGTAGATTCAATTAGAGGGATTTCAGAGCAAACCAACTTACTGGCTCTCAATGCAGCCATTGAATCTGCACGTGCAGGTGAACATGGTCGAGGTTTTGCCGTCGTTGCTGACGAAGTAAGAGCACTGGCAAATCGTACGTCGCAATCAACCACTGAAATTCAATCAATGATTGAAGAGCTCACTCAAATTTCAGATGATGTTGTAAATGATATTAGCCAATCAAAAAATAAAGCCCAACAAAGCGTTAGCGCAATGCAAAACTCGGTTGAGTTACTTAATACTATTACTGAAACAGCGAATGAAATTAACGATATGGCAACTCTAATTGCCACAGCCACCGAACAACAAAGCAGTGTAGTGAACGATGTGGGTGGAAGTATTGAGCAAATTAGTGAGATCAGTGATAAATCAATGAGTGAACAAATAAATACCGAACAAGCAATTCGTGACTTAGCCACCAGCGCACAAACACTTGATGCGCTAGTTGCCACGTTTAATCAGCAGCGTTAAATAGTTTGTTACGTTTTAAATAACCTCTGTACAAAATAACCACTATACTTAAGTGTGTTTTTTGTACAGAGGTGTGTATGAGTGCTGTTCAAGGTAAACATTATTTACTGGCTGTCTGCTTGCTGAGTTTAAGTGCGTGTAGCGCTACAAATAACGCCAATTTAAGCGTGCCAATCCCTATTATTACTCCCCCAATGCAACTTCAACAGCAGCCTATCGAGTCTGAGCAGCAAATATTTCAACTCGACCAGAGTCTCAAACAGCAATTAAGTGCTTATGTACAAAAAAATAAATCGGCTGATAAAATTGCCTATAGTCTACTTAGTTTTTTACTCACAAATGGTAATAACTCACTATCTTACCAATCTACTAGCACACAAACGGCGTCTCAAAGCTATCAAAATTTAAATGCTAATTGTCTTTCCCTCTCTATTTTAGCGTATAGCTTAGCCGAACATTTAGGCCTTAAAGCCCGCTTTCAAAAAGTACATGTTCCTGAGTACTGGGCGTTAAATCAAGGATTTAATTTACTCACTGGGCACATCAACCTTGCCATAGACAATAAAACTAAGCTCAAAGACAGCTCACTTGTTTATCAGCGTAATAAGCGCTTAATTATTGATTTTGACCCCAATAGCCGACAAGCCCGTTTTGCAACCTCATCGCTGTCAAAAAAACGAGTGACCGCCATGTTTTATAATAATAAAGGCGGTGAGGCACTGGTAAATAAACACTATGATTTAGCGTATAGCTATTTCAAAGCCGCAATTAATACCGATGCTTCATTTAGTGCTAGCTGGGGCAATTTAGGGGTACTCTTTAAACAATTAGATGATTTAAAGCAAGCGGAGCAAATGTACAGCTATGCTATTGCCTTAAACGCCAATGATAATACTGCGCAAGGTAATTTAGCATTATTATATAAACTTACAGATAGAGTAGCCGAAGGCGAAAAGCTATTGGCAAAGCTTGACAAAAAGCGCCAAGAAAACCCTTACTATCATATATCGCTTGGTAACAGTGACTATGTAAATGGTGATTACGCAAATGCAATTAGCCATTATAAAAAAGCAAACGCTATGTCACCGACACTTCATGAAAGCCACTTTGGGCTAGCGCGCAGTTATTTTGAATTAAATAATATAACTAGAGCGGAGTTTCATTTGCGTAAAGCTAGAAAAAAAGCAGACTTTGATCATGAAAAACAGCGCTATGACAATAAGCTTATCGCATTAAAGTCACTCACCGCTAAGGCGAATCATCATTAAATTATTTAGCTTAACCTGTATCATAGTTTTTATAAGTTGGAGCGGCCTTTGTAAACAGATTGAGCCGCAATTATTAGCTGATTTAACTATATTAACCAGCTCGGAGTTAGCTGGTAGAAAAACGAATAGCCATGCAGCCTTGCTCACAAGGGAGTATTTAAAAACACGCTTCAAAGAGCATCAACTTACAGTAAGTGAACAACCTTTTACTTATTCCTCAGGGCTGTTCTCTAGCGCACAAGGCGTTAATATTATTGCCACTAATACTGTAAAAGATTTACCTGTAATTGTTATTACTGCGCATTATGATCATCTAGGTCTAAAAGCAGGAAAATTACACCCAGGTGCTAACGATAATGCCTCGGGTGTTGCTGCATTACTTTATTTATCGAATGTGCTAACGGATTCTTCTTCATATCGTTTTATGTTTGTTGCAACAGACGCTGAAGAAAATGGTTTACACGGCAGTGAGCACTTTGCCAAAACAATGCGCCAGCTCCCAATTGTTTTAAATATTAACTTAGATATGTTGGCTATTAAAAAGTCACATAAGCGGTTATACGCGCTAACAAGTCGATCTTTAAAAGCCCAGCTTAATCCGTTATTTACTCAGATTAACGGGGACAAGATCAAATTAAAGCCTATTTATTCATCACGAAAAATGAGCCGACTCACCAACACGAAACAAATAGATTGGCGCAGAGCCAGCGACCATTACTCATTCGCTAAACAAAAAATTCCGTATGTCTACTTTTCTATGGAGGCAGATAACTACCACCATAGTGCCAAAGATACGCTCGAAAATATTAACGCTCCCCTCTATCAAGAAGCCGTATTGCTAATTGAGGAATTTATTAATCAGCTTTTGACAAACTCCGCGGTATTAACTCCCTCTTTAAAAGCAGCAACATAAGCCTCTTTTTTTGCTCGTGGAAGTTTTTTAATCGCATATTCTAATTTGCTTGCTTCGCTTTTAGTACCTACTTGTTGTTGATGAATCAGCATAAGCGGCCCTTTACCTTTGAGGTTTTTTGCTCCTTTACCTGCTTGATGAGTAGCGATACGTCGAGCAACATCAACAGTAATACCGGTATACCAATGACCAAACCGTGTTTGCACAATATAAAGTGACCAAGTTGGCGGTTTATTTTTAATTTTGCACAACTCATTGTTTAAACTTTTTTGATTATTAATGGTCAAAACCTCGCCTTAACGCGCTAAACAAAAACAATTACTCAAAAGGGTTTTACCTTGAGTGACTAATCGGTATCATGCAGATTATAAAAAATAAGGATCACAACTAACAATGCAGTCGTTAAAAACTTTTTCTCTTTGGCTTATCGTCGCTTTAACGCTTAGTTCAGCCGCAGGTTGTTCTAGCTGGGTATACAGAATCAACATCCCTCAAGGTAACTTTTTAGAACAATCAGACGTTGATAAGCTTCGCGTTAATATGACTCGCGAACAAGTAATTTACGTATTAGGTAGACCCATTGCCGAGGACGCCTTCGATAAAAATACTTGGCGTTATGTATACAGCTTCAATAAAGGACGTGCTAATGAACAGTTTAAATCATTAGTACTAAACTTTGAAAATGAAAAGCTAGTTACTGTATCGGGCGACTATGAGCAGCCAGAAAACTTTACAACGCCTTTAGAGCAATAAGAAGCTCTTAAGGTTTAATTAAAAAAGGTGAGCATAATAGCTCACCTTTTTTGTATCTAACGTTCTAACGGCCGGCCACCAGTGACTTTATTAGCGCGGCCCTCTTCTTTGGCTTTTTCAGCACGTTTTCTGCGAGCATCTTTAGGGTCGGCAATTAATGGGCGGTAAATTTCAATTCTGTCGCCATCTTTAAGCTCATGATTTAGCTTCACCGTTCTGTTCCATACGCCTAAAGTTAAATCGGTTGCATCAATCTCAGGGCATTTTTTAATAATCCCTGATTGTATTACCGCTTGCTCAGCCGTTGTGCCTTGCAGCACTTCTATATTTAATGTGGTTGCCTTAGTGGGTAACGCGAACACAACTTCAATATTGATCATGCACGTTCTCCATACACTGTTTTTGCACGTTGAGTAAACGCACTCACCATGTTTTTTGCCACATCATTAAAAATTTTACCAAACGCTAGCTCTATTAGCTTACTTGAAAATTCAAACTCTAGCTGTAAATTAACCTTACACGCATGTGTATCTAATTGCTGAAAGTGCCAGCGACCCTGTAGGGTTTTAAAAGGACCATCGACCAAGCGAAGCATCACTGTTTGCTCATCAATTAGCGTATTTTCAGTGGTAAACCATTTTTTTATGCCGGCTTTAGATATTTCTAAACTAGCGGTCATGTTATTATCATGCTGCTTAATAATTTTTGAGTCTGAACAATTAGGTAAAAACTGTGAATAGGCTTCTACATCATTGACTAGATCAAACATCTCTTTAGTGCTGTACATAACCAGCGCGCTTTTTTCTATTTGTGGCATACTCACTCCCAACTGTGTGCAGGAATTTTAGCAAGCTTTGTGCGTTTCCCCAAACTTTCATCGCGCTTAAATTAATCCTTCGCTTTTGCATGTATAATTTAAAAAAATCGATGTAAAACATCTTGTATAACGTATATTATAGGGCACTATGGCTAAGAAAAATTCATCAAAATCGACAAGTAATACCATCGCGCTAAATAAAAAAGCGCGACACGAGTATTTTTTACACGACAAGTTTGAAGCAGGTGTTGAACTCCAAGGCTGGGAAGTAAAAAGTATCCGAGCAGGTAAAGTAAATATCTCTGAAACTTATATTCATCTTAAAAACGGTGAAGCATTTTTATTAGGCAGTACCATTCAGCCTTTAAATAGCGCATCGACCCATGTTATTTGTGACCCGCTACGTTACCGTAAATTACTACTAAGCAGGCGTGAGCTTGACCGCTTAGTTGGTGCAACTGAACGTGATGGTTATTCATTAGTTGCCACCGCTATGTATTGGAAAAAATGCTGGGTGAAGCTTGAATTCCATTTAGCTAAAGGTAAGAAAATGCATGACAAACGTGAAGACGGCAAAAATAAAGATTGGTCCCGTGAAAAAGAACGTTTAATGAAACATAAAGTTTAAATAAAAACGTCTAACATCATGTTAGGCGTTTTTTTTTAATTAAATTTTTAGCAAAATACAAATTATTACAAATTAAAGTCGCTCGGTGATTTATTTTTAAATAATGAGAAGACCCCCATCCCGCACCAGATAGCGAGTATCCCATCGTTTTTCATAATTGAGAAAATCAGTACATATTCGTGCCGATAACAAAATCATCTTTGCGGCTAATTGATAACACTTAAGTTACATGGTATTAATAATTCGACTTGTAAAAACAAGTAAATTATAACATATCAACAAGGACTTAAGGATGAAGCAATCAATTGCATTTACACCGAGCTTAATCATCGGTGCTACTATCGCATTGTCAGCAGGTTTTAGTACAACAACTTATGCTGCACAGCAAACTGCAGAAAAAGTAGAACGTATTCAAGTAACAGGCTCTCGTATCAAACGTTCCGATATAGAAGGCCCATCACCAGTACAATCCATTAATAAAGAAGACATCGAAAACATGGGTTATGACAACCTACAACAGCTGCTTGAAAGAATGCCTGTTGCAGGTAATGGTACCTTTTCAACCCGTGGTAATAACCAAGACTCGACCGCTAATGGTTCAGCTGCCGTCAGTCTTCGTGGTTTAGGGGCTGATGCTACCTTGGTACTTATTAATGGTCGTCGTGTTGCTATAAGCGCATTTGCAGAAGGGATCACCAACTCATTTGTTGATATAAACAGTATTCCTGTTTCAGCAATCGAACGTATTGATATTTTAAAAGATGGCGCATCAGCAATCTATGGCTCTGATGCTGTAGCAGGTGTTGTAAACGTTATCTTGAAAAAAGACATCGACGGTATTGAAGTTAATTTAGGTTACGGCGGCACAGATGGTCCTAACTATGAAGAAACCACGGCTAGCATTGTTTGGGGTACAACAAGTGCAAAAAGTAGTGCATCCGTTATTATTGATTACTTTAAAAACACTTCTTTATCATCAGATGAAATGGGCCGCTTAGGTACCGCTAATCAGTCTCCATATGGCGGTGAAGATTTCCGTTCTTCACGTGGTTTCCCTGGCTACTTCTATGTTGATGGCGTTAAAACAATCGACCCTGCATGTCCTGCAGAAAACGCAACATCAAGCGGTAGTTGTTTATTTGACTATGGTCCATTCGGCTATATTGCCCCTGCATCAGAACGTGTGGGCGCAATCTCACAATTTGAATACCGTTTTGACAATGGCATCACCGGCTTTTTAGAAATGGCTGTACAGCATAACAGCTCAGTTGCAGCGGGTGCACCAACGCCACTCGATGAAGATGCAGGTTTAACTGTACCAGGGAATCATCCAAATAACCCGTTCGGTCAAGATATTGAAATTGGTCGTTACAGAACAGTGGATGCAGGTGCGCGTCAATGGGATATCGAATCAGATACATTACGTTTTGTTGCTGGTTTAAAAGGTGAAATTAACGACTGGAGTTGGGAAACAGCGGTACAAAAAGGTCGTAGCAAGTCATTACAAACAGGCGATCGCTCACAAGGTTGGGTTCGCACCGACTTCTTACAACAAGAAATTGACGCTGGCAACTACAACCCATTTGGCGGCACTTACAATGATCCGGCTGTAATTGACAGGATTACTACAAGCTTGGTTCGCCAAGGTGAGTCTCATATGACGTCGTTCGATGCTAACATCTCAGGTGAAGCATTTAACTTTGGTGATGATGTTGTCATGATGGCAGCCGGTATTGAATACCGCGAAGAAGACGTAACTGATACGCCAGATGATCAATTTCAACGTGGATTAATCTTTGGTACCGAGTCAGTTTCAGCTGCCGCAGAGCGTGACCAATACGCTGCCTATGTAGAGTTTTCAATTCCACTTGCTGAGAACTTAGAACTACAACTTGCAGGTCGTTACGATGATTACAGTGACTTTGGTACCACCACAAATCCTAAAGTCGCTTTACGCTGGGCACCTACTGATGAAATCACAGTTCGTGGTTCTTGGGCGCAAGGCTTTAGAGCACCTTCACTGGCACAAGTAGGTTTAGGGCCATCTCAGGAGAGTCAGTTTTTTATTGATAACTACCGCTGTGATGCAACAGGTAAAGATTGTGATGCGCTAGATTACAACATTGAATTTGCCGGTAACCCAGATTTAGAAGCTGAAGAGTCTGAATCTTGGAATGTCGGGTTTATTTGGGCACCCACAACTGACTTTGGTTTAAGTGTTGATGTGTGGAGTATCACCCAAGATAATAAGATTGATGAGCAAGAGTTTGGTCCAATTTACAACTCAGAGTGTAATAACCAAAATAGTACAGTATGTGTTCGCTTACCACCATCAGGTACAGACAGCCTAGGAACTATTCAAAAGATTTTCAGTACTTTTGAAAACGTTTCATCACAAGAAGTTTCTGGCGTAGATATTTCAGCAAACTACAACCATTCACTGGATGATTTAGGCTTACTGAAATTCAATTTAGAGTGGGCTTACCAAGATAAATTTGAAAAAGACGGCCGCGATTACACCGGTGAATATGGTTACCCAGAGCACCGTTGGATTTTCTCAACAAACTGGGAAATTGGCCAATTCAACACGAACATGAACATTAGTTATGTGGGTGAGTTTGAAGATACGCCAGATATCGATTTCGATGGCAACTTAGACTTCGATAGTAATACATCACGTACTGTTGATTCTCAAGTATTGGTTGATTTACAAACCTCATATCGTATTACTGAGTCAGCTAAAGTATCGTTAGGTGTTAATAACTTATTTGATGAAGAGCCACCATTTGCAATTGGTGATGGTGATTCAGATCTGTATGGTTACGCATCGGGTGTACATAACCCTCGAGGTCGTTACATTTATACTAAAGTGAGCTTTTCGTTTTAATTAAAAAGCAATAAAAAAACCGCCAATATGGCGGTTTTTTTTATCTTAAACTAAAGGGCTAAATTATAGCTCGCCTTCGTTTTCAGATAAGAATTTAGCTACGCCTTCAGGGCTTGCGTCCATTCCTTTTTTACCTTCAGTCCAACCAGCAGGACATACTTCGCCGTGCTCGCTGTGGAATGCTAGTGCATCAACCATACGGATCATTTCGTCGATGTTACGACCAAGTGGTAAATCGTTCACTACTTGGTGACGTACGTTACCTTCTTCGTCGATTAAGAAAGAACCACGAAATGCAACGCCGGCTTCTGGGTGCTCAACGTCGTATGCTTTACAGATTTCGTGCTTAACGTCTGCAACTAGTGCGTATTGAACTTTACCAATACCGCCGTCTGCTACAGCCGTGTTACGCCATGCGTTGTGTGAGAACTGTGAATCGATTGAAACACCAATTACTTCTACACCACGTTTTTGGAATTCTGCATAACGCTTATCAAAAGCAATAAGCTCAGAAGGACATACAAAAGTGAAATCTAGTGGGTAGAAAAAGATTACTGCTTTTTTACCTTTGATTTTTTCGTGAAGGTTATAGCTATCTACAATCTCACCGTTACCTAGAACAGCTGCAGCGGTAAAGTCTGGTGCCTGGCGGCCTACTAATACACCCATTTTATTCTCCAAATATTTTGAGTTTATTGTCAATTGCTTACGCAATACTGATAGTAATATGGGCACTAATTCTTAAATTACAATAGCACCATATCTAATTAATCATTATTCTATGGCTATCAAAAATAAATTAACAATCGTATTTATAGATAGCGCCGTTCTAAAATAGCGAACGCTTGATAAATGCACGAATTATTGTTCATAAAAAAGCCTGCTTAAAGCAGGCTTTTTTACTAATCCATAATGTCGCTAGGCATATCACCGCGAATATGTTGCCATATTTCACCGGTTTGATGACCATACTTGCGCATCATGAATATCGCACCATCGTGCTCTTTATTCTCAGCAAGCTTAGTTAAATCTTTATAGAATTGACGTGCAAGCTCACGGGTACGAGGATCTGAAAAGTAATGACAACCAATCTTAGAATAAAAGCCTTTAAAACCATTAAGGATCAGCACATATATGCGGTTGTTACCAGCAACAGCTAACTCATGGTGCACTTTATAGTCATAATCAGCAAATGCTTGTGCGCTGTCTTCTAGTTCATCACTTTGCGATAAAATTTCAATAACACGCTCTGGTGCAAGCTTTATTGCTGCACGAGTGTAAATTGCGCTGATGTTAGTGCGAGCTGAAAGTAACTGATCTGTTAGCTCTGGCATTTTATCTTCGTCTAAACGTGCCAGTGTTTCAAGGATATTTAGTCCTGACGTTTCCCAAAAATTATTTACGCGAGTGGGTTTACCATGTTGGATTGTTAACCAACCGTCTCTGGCTAATCGTTGTAATACTTCACGCAATGTGGTTCTAGTAACACCAATTAACTCTGAGAGTTCACGCTCAGCTGGCAGAATTGAACCTGGAGGGAAATCACCATTCCAGATTGACTCTACTATGTATTCCTCAGCAAATCCTGCTGGGCTTTTCGCTTTAAAAATTCTCATTCAATTCCTACTCGAATTAATTCACATTACATCGCTACATACGATTAACTGACTGATTGTACCAGACAAGTCACAACTAACAAGTAAAGTAAGTTAAATTACCTAGGTATGTGATTAAAAGGGTAACTTTACTGGTAGAAATTAAACACAATATGAATGCCCACCTATTATTCATACGAGACACTTTAACTATTATTCTATAGATCTTTCCTATTCATGAATCAGATTAACTTGATGGCTCTGAGTAGGTCTATTAGGGGAAGTCATGCAGCACAGGATCTCTAACTTTGAGGGACGACAAGCTTTCATAGCCCTCGTTTTTTCCTTTTACTTGCCCCGCTGTTTATCCTAAGTCATAATCTAAGCCCTTATTTAAATACGGATTTGTTATGAACTGGCTTGCTAATCTAAGTACTCAGCGTACACCTTGGTTATTATTCAGTGGGATTGTTTTTCTACTTGAAGTTACTGCACTTTTCTTTCAATACAACATGGGGTTAGCGCCATGTATTATGTGTATTTACCAACGCACCGCAGTATTAGGTCTACTTTTTGCGGGTATTATTGGAGCTAGTAAACCAAACAATCTCGCAGTACGTATTGTTGCCTATACAACATGGGGGATTTCAAGTGTATGGGGGCTACTAATAGCTCGTGAGCATATTGAAATGCAAACAACCACAGACCCATTTGCATTTAGCTGTGAATTTGAGCCAAATTTTCCAGAATTTATGCCGTTACATCACTGGATACCACAATTTTTTGAAGCGACAGGTGATTGCGGAAATATAGATTGGCAATTTGCCAGCCTAAGTATGCCAGCATGGATGGAAATTATTTTTGTACTCTTTACCGCCACACTGTTTATATTAGTGGCCAGTCGATTAATTACTAAAAAGTCACTTTAATATGTTTACTTTTTTTTCAAGCCAAGTTGATGAGCTTAAACATTTAAAAGTTCGTCAACGACAAACTGTTATAGCTATCTCTTTAAGCATGCTATCACCCAGTGACAGAGTCTTTATACGCATACTAAAGCTGATGCTATTAAGCCCATTCTTTTTAATATTTACTCTTTTCGAAGGTTGGTTACTGGTGCCCTTTTTGATTGTAGCTGGGTTGAGCTATCCGCTATTAACAGCACCAGTAGATATTAACTTTGCTAAAAAGCACCTTGGTGCTGCCTTAAAACAGTTTGATCAGGGCGCATAGCGCCCTTTTTAGTTAAAACGTCACCTTACCATCAAGTTTGGCTAGCATTTTTTTACCCACCCCTTTTACTTTGGCTAGATCTTCAAGTGATGCGAAATCACCATTAGCTTCTCTATAGTCGATAATTGCCTGTGCCTTTTTCTTACCGACACCTGGTAACTTAATTAACTGTTTTAAATCAGCAGTATTAATATTAACCATGGCTGATTGCATCTGCTCTGATAGCATATCGCTTTGCGCAAAGGTGGTACCCATAGGTAATAAACATAAAGCAGCTGCTAACGAGATTATTTTAATTAATTTCATACTATTTCCTTTTGTGTTCCTACATGAACATTCGTTGATTATTTACACCCAGCACTTTTAAGTAAGTTGTGGTTACTAAGTACTAACGGTAACAATCACTCCTTGCGACTCCTTTACTGCAACGCGTTATAAAGTGACTTAATAAATAAAGTAGAGTTGGCCTTTATTGTCAATTAAGCTGCAGATAAACTAAGGCTAAAGCTTGCAAAATAACGCGCAAGCTTGTACTGTACATAAAAACAGTAATCTAATGATTTAAAATAATCATATTGCCACGTAAGTAAGCAGGAGAAATCATGGCTGTTGTTGTTAAATATGTTGTAGAACGAAACGGAGTCGAGCGCATGACGTTTACTACTAAAAAAGAAGCTGATGCCTATGACAAAATGCTCGATATCGCCGAGTCACTAGAACTAATGCTTGAAAAAGTAGATGTGCCTCTAAGTGAACAACAAGTTGAGTCGCTTGCACTTGAGATTGCGAAAAGTAAAGACGACTTTATGGCGGTACTTAAGGGGACTAAAGAAGTACCTGCAAAAGCTAAAAAAACAAAGTCAGATAACGTTGCTGATATAAAAGATAAAGCAGCGAGCTAATCTAAAAAACAGTAATGCAGCTTATAAGCCGACTACTAATTTATGAAACTGAATTCGTGATTCGTATTCAGTTTTTTTATGTCTTTAAGTAATGATAACGAGAAGCGAGTAAGTCATCACAATTTGCTATTGTTAAAAGTCAGTCAATAAAAAATGCCAACCAGTTAAACTGGTTGGCATTTTTTTAAAACCAAAACTTTACGTTAGCTAATCAATTACAATGACGATTCAACTTCATCAAACAGATCAGTAATTTCCTTTTTCGGCTCAGCAGTTACAAGGCTTCCTACTACAATAGCAATACTTGCTAAAATAAAGCCAGGGACGATTTCATATATCACGCTGCTCAAGCTATCACCATTAATAGTAATAGGCGCATAAATCCATACAAGCACAGTTAGAGCACCAACAACCATACCGCTAATAGCCCCTTTTAGGTTCATACGCTTCCAGTAAAGACTAAACAATACCAATGGACCAAATGCAGCACCAAAACCTGCCCATGCATTACTTACTAAATCTAGTATTGAACTATTGCGGTCATACGCTAAGTAAATTGCAAATAACGCAACCAGTATCACGCTAATACGGCCTACTAATACCAGCTCAGTTTGCGAAGCATTACGATTTAAGTAAATCTTATAAAAGTCCTCTGTTAAAGAACTTGAACACACCAACAATTGCGATGAGATAGTACTCATAATCGCAGCTAAAATAGCCGCCAGTAGGAAACCTGCAATTAACGGGTGGAAAATTAATTCAGCCAATACTAAGAAAATTGTTTCTTTATCGGCAATCGGCATTTGATTTTCAATCATGAATGCAGCACCAAATAGGCCAGTAAATACCGCACCAATAGCAGATAACGTCATCCAAGACATACCAATACGACGCATGGTTGGCATTTCTTTTACTGAACGAATAGACATGAAACGAACAATAATATGCGGCTGACCAAAGTAACCTAAACCCCATGCCATTGCAGAAATAATAGCAATAGTGGAACCACCAGCAAACCAGTCAAGCATACTTAAAGAATGAATTTCGCTTGCTTTAGGCGAGCTTAGTAACTGCTGATAATTTGCATTTGCTAAGGTATCCATAAATGGTTGGTCAAGCATCATATAAGTGGCAATTGGCACTGCTAACAACGACACAAACATAATACAGCCTTGCACAAAGTCTGTAAGGCTAACCGCTAAAAACCCACCAAATAAGGTATATACCACTACCACACCAGTGGTGATGTATAGGCCCATTTCGTAACTCATTTGAAATGAGTTTTCAAATAACTTACCACCGGCAACAACACCCGATGAAGTGTATAAGGTAAAGAAAACTATAATTACTATTGCAGAGATAACACGTAGGATATTTTTGTTGTCATCAAAACGGTTTGCAAAGAAATCGGGGATAGTAATGGAGTCATTGGCTTTTTCAGTATAGACACGCAGTCTTGGGGCGACTAAAAAGTAGTTTGCCCACGCACCTAATACTAAACCAATTGCAATCCAAACCTTACTCAACCCAAATAAATACATTGCGCCGGGTAAGCCCATTAATAACCAACCACTCATATCTGATGCACCAGCCGATAAGGCAGCTACACTGGGGGCTAAATTACGACCACCTAGCATATACCCTGAAATATCACTGGTAGATTGCTTATATGCGTATAGTCCTATTCCTAGCATTACAATAAAGTACAATGCCAGTGAAATAATCATTCCTGTTTCCAAATTCGCCTCCACTTAAAAAAGTAATAACAGGCTTGTAATCCAAATAATGACTCTTGAAATCTTATAATTAAGACAGTATTGGAATAAAAGCTTTCTACCCAACTATAACACGGTAATTGCTAATAACTCCAACCCGCTAATTTAAGTAGATAAAAAACCATCTATTCGCTCGCTTTTAAAACAAATAGAATAAAAAACAATGAGTTTAGATTAATAAAAATCACCTAAGTCATGATATTTTATTAATAATAATTCATTTTACCGATGCTATTTTGAATGTTTTCCAATATATTATTACAATGTTAATCAATTTCTACTGTTTCGGAATCTTATATGTATTTTTACGCTGCTCGCCAACCTATTTTAGATCGCAATAAGGAACTAATTGGCTACGAGCTTTTATTTCGTGATGGAGTAGATAATGTATTTCCGAACATTGACGGCGACGAAGCAACGTCTCGCCTAATTGAAGGCAGCCAGTTTAATTTTGGTCTTGAAGATTTAACCGATAATAAACCCGCTTATATTAACTTTACTTTAGACACCTTATTAAAAGGCTACCCCACGCTATTAAACAAAAACGGGGTTGTGATTGAAATACTAGAGACCGTTCAGCCAGGAAAACGTCTGCTAGCAATAGTTAAAGACCTAAAAGAGAAAGGGTACACACTCGCCCTAGATGACTATGCGCATCAACCGGTATGGCGTCACTTTTATCCGTTTATTGATATCATTAAAGTTGACTTTTTAACGTGCGATATGGAAACCGTTAAAACGATCATTGAAGACTTAAAACCTTACCCACATATCAAGTTACTCGCAGAAAAAGTTGAAACTTACGAGCTTTACAACCAAGCTTTTGAGTTGGGCTTTGAGTACTTTCAAGGCTTTTTCTTTTCAAAACCCGAGATGGTGCAAAGTAAAGCCTTACCGCCATCTGGCATGGCACTGGCTGAACTGCTTTATGAAACATCCAGTGTAGAAATGGATCTTAAGAAGATCACCGATGTATTTGAGCGTGATGTTAACTTATCTTACAAGCTCTTGCGCTATTCCAACTCAGCGGCATTTACCCGCCGCTCTGAAATAAACACTATAAAACAAGCACTAATTGTACTAGGGGCTGCTGAAATAAAAAAACTGCTCTCTTTATTGTTTGCAGCACAAGTATCTGCAGATAAGCCATTGGAACTTATTAGACTGTCGTTAACACGGGCGCGTTTTTGTGAGTTGTTAGCTATTTCACATGGCAAACTTAAAGATACAGGTATGGCGTTCTTAACCGGCATGATGTCGCTTATGGATGCGATATTAGATGAAGAAATGGACAGCGTAATGCTTAAATTACCTTTGTCTAATGAGATAAAAACAGCGCTGTTAAAAAATGAAGGACTACTTGCTGAATACTTAAACTTAGTCACTCTGTATGAGCATGGTGATTGGCAAGCTGCGAACGATAAAGCCCAGCAATTAAACTTAGGCGATGAAGTGCCTGATGCATATCACGAAGCACTCAACTGGGTTAGCGAGCAAATGCGAGTGATGATTGATAGCTAAAATATCTTTAATACCCATAAACAAAACGCCAGCATCTGCTGGCGTTTTTATCTTTATTAAAGGCTTTCTAAGAAATCCTCATCAAAATCTTCAGGCTCTTCTTTTATTGGCGGGTTACCATCAAATAGCTCGTATAATTGACGCTGAAAATAAATGTCTTTAATAAACAAGTAGGGGTCTAACGAATCATTTAATAACCCTTCTTGAGCCATTAATGACGCACGCGCTTCAACTGCTTTTAGTGCAAACACTAAAATAGTTTGTGGTGTAGTCAGTGCTATTTCAGGCAGTACAACATTATCAACTACATCACCAGTTAAGTTGCGCGCGGTAGATGGCCCCATTGCTGGGATCATTAAATAAGCACCATCACCCACACCCCACACACCTAGCGTTTGGCCAAAGTCCTCGCTAGTTACTTCAAGCCCAAGTGAGCTGGCTACATCAAATATGCCAAATACACCCACCGTTGAATTCACTAAAAAACGTGCAAAATTAATTCCAGCACTACTTGGTTTTCCTTGCAGGCCGGCATTTATAATATCAACGGGTGCAGTAATATTATCGGTAAAGTGCACAATACTACGACGAACAGGCTGCGGTGTAACAGTGATATAACCCACTGCTGCTGGCCTTAAAATATAGGTATCGAGTACGTCCATATTAAAGTCATAAATGGGTCTATTTACACTTTGTAAGGGATCGCGCTCATCATATTTACTCTCGGGCACTTGAGCACAGCCCGATAAGGTGAGTAAACATAATAAAAGTAAGCCTTGTTTTAACATCTCAAATCCTTAAGGTATTAATGTATCAATGTTCAGTTGCACTTGTCGCACATCTTTACGAAGCAGTACTTCAGAGTGGCCTTCAAGCTCACCAGTACTTGGCATCACTGAATCATCATTAGAAATACGCGCAGAAATAACAATTTCATTAGCACTGGATAAATTTAGCCCTGCCATCATGGCGTTCTCGTCGCTCAGCTCAACGGTGATTGGAAAGCTATAGTCAGTCAGTTTAACAACGGCTAAAGGCATTGGTGAACCTTCAGAAGCTTTAGCAAACACAAACAAAATACCGTTACTGGGCTGTTTATCTTCGAGTTGCTCGTCAACCTTAACCGTGACCTGAATTCCTTGAACAACTTGCAGCTCGTGATTATTCAGCTCGCTTTTCTGAGCTATTTGACCATCGATTTCACTAATCCGCTCAGAAATCATAGCATAACGCGTATCTGACTCGTCCATACTGGCAAGAAGTACCTCAAATGCAGCTTTTGCCTGTACCCAATCTTTTCTCTCAAAGGCAATCAGCGCAAGTAGCGAAATCGCATCGAGATTATTTGGCTGCGCTTGTAGCACTTTAGAAAGCATACCCGCTGCGCGAGTCATATTCTCATCACTGCCCTCAAGTAGTAATACCTGCGAGTAACTCACCAAGGCTTGCATATTATCAGGGTTCATTGACAATGCTTTATCAAATGACTGTTTTGCCATGTCAAACTCATTAAGCATAATAGCGACACGCCCTAACAGCATCCAAGCTACTTCATCATCACCGCTTTGACTTAACTTTGTACGCAGTGCCAATGCAAACGCTTGAAGTTCATTTTTAGATAACGGCTCACCTTTTTGCATTACGGCACGTTGACCATAATCGGCTAAGTTGTCCATTGCATCATGCCACGCCGAAATTTGTTGTTGGCTGCCTGTCATCGCATAAAATATACCTGCTAATGCAATTAAAAACGCTGCCCCTGTTAAAGCAAATATACGGTTATCACCACGACTGTTTAGTGACTTTTCTGGCGATAATTCATTAAGCAAACGACGTTTCAGCTCAATAATAGCCTCGTTATGGTTTTGCGAGTCTATACGTTGATTGTCTAAATCAGCCTGCAGTTCAACTAAACGCTGCTCATAAATGCTGATAAGCTGTGCATTAGCGTTGTGAGTAATAGTTACTACGCGCTCTTTTTTTAAAAAAGGCACAATAATAAACAGCAATGCAATGAGTGTGAGTAAAGCAAAAGACGCCCACATTAAAATCATTTAACTTTGCTCCTGACGTTTATTTTGTTTAATCAACTTATTGAGCATCACTTCATCAGCGTCACTCCATGTTTGTTTTACCGACGCTTTACGTTGGCGAATAACAATAAAACCAAAGCCTATTATTACAATGAGTACTGGTAACACCCACAGAATTAACGTAGCCGGCGTTACTGGTGGATCGTAATGAACAAAGTAGCCATAGCGGTCAATCATATAGTCAATGACTTCATCTTTGCTTTTACCATCTTTTACTAACGCCAATACACGCTCACGCAAGTCTTTTGCAACTACGGCATCTGAATCAGCAATGTTTTGATTTTGACATTTAGGGCAGCGTAATTCTTTCGTTAGCTCTTCAAAACGAATCGCTTGTTCATTGCTATCAAACTGATAACGATCTTGCTGAGCAAACGCTGCTAAACTAATAAATAAGCTAAGGGTTAATAAAAACAATCTCATGGCTGCAGCTCCTGCATAAGAGGCGCAAACTTAGCGCGCCAAACTCGAGGGTTTATATCACCGGTGTGGTGTAACAAAATAGTGCCATTTTTATCAACTAAAAATGTTTCTGGTGCTCCAGACACACCCAAGTCTAACGCCAAAGAGCGCTCTAAATCTAAAATATTAAACTGATACGGATCACCGGCGCGCGCAAGCATATTACTCACATCGTCACGCAGTGCTTGCATATCAAACGGGCCATCAAAATCGGCATCGTAACTTTGAACATAATACAAGCCAATAATTTTAATGCCTTGTTCGCGAAGCTTAGTTAAATAATCAAGCTCAGCTAAACACGTTGGGCACCATGTGCCCCACACGTTTAATAAATACACGTCACCTTTTAACTGCTCATCAGTCCAACGTTTATTATCTTGCATTAAATCAGGCAAGTTAAATGTTGGTACGGTTTGACCAATGCGCCCTGTTTGTATTTCCCGAGGGTTAGCAAACAACCCTTGGTATAAAAACACACAAATAAAGATAAAAATTAATAAAGGGACTATTGCCATCAATTTGCGATTCATAACGCCCCCTCTAATTCATCTTTGCGAGGTGAAGCGCGATAACGCTTATCAAATAAAATCACAAACCCAGCAAGTGAAATCAAAACACCACCGATCCACATCCAACGCACAAACGGCTTGTGATAAATACGTAATGACCATGCCCCTTCACTTAATTGCTCTCCAAGGGCGAGGTATAAATCGCGAGTAAACCCAGCATCTATTGCGGCTTCAGTCATAAACTGCATACCAATGTCGTATCGGCGTTTTTCTGCATAAAGACGCGCAATTGTTGTGTCTTCTTTTAGTACTGTTACCACACCCGCATGACCGCTATAGTTTGCACCACGAATTGTCTTCACGCCTTCAAAACGGTATTGATACTGATTTAGCTGTACGCTATCACCAGGCTTCATTGATACATCACGCTCAACTGAATACGCCGAAGTAAGCGTAATACCGGCAATAACAAAGGCCAAACCAACATGGCCAAGCACCATAGCCCAATAACTTAAACCTAAGCGTTTGATGCCGAGCTTAAGTGAGCCATGAACAGCAGCCTTGGTGTAAAGGTCGATAAAGGTAGCAATAAATATCCATACACCTAACGTAGTTGCTAATAGAGTGAGCGGCGTAACTACTTCATAACTGCTAAACAGCCACGCACAGGTAATAACGACACTGGCTAGTGCGCCAACAAATATTTTGTTTTGTAAAAACGCCCATTTATTTTGCTTCCAGCGCAAAAATGGCCCTATGCCCATTAAAATCGCAAATGGCACCAGTAGAATGGCAAACATTTTATTAAAGAAAGGTTCGCCAATAGAAATACTGCCTAAGCCCATTTCTTTGTGCACCATAGGTAATAAAGTACCCAATAGTACAATTAAGGTAGCAACCACTAGGAAAATATTATTTAGCCAAAGTGCCACTTCACGAGAGACAAACTTATAACGCCCCTCACTTTTAACCTGTGAAACACGCAAGCCGTAAAGCGCTAGGCCGCCGCCAACAACAATAGCTAAGAAGGCAAGGATAAACAGCCCTCGATCCGGATCGGTTGCAAAGGCGTGCACCGAGACAATAATCCCTGAGCGAACAATAAAAGTCCCCAGTAAGCTTAATGAAAAAGCAGCAATTGCTAATAATACGGTCCATGATTTAAATACACCGCGCTTTTCAGTCACACTTAAAGAGTGTAATAAAGCAGTTGCCACTAACCATGGCATAAGTGATGCGTTTTCAACTGGATCCCAGAACCACCAGCCACCCCAGCCAAGCTCTGCATAAGCCCACCAACTGCCTATAGTAATACCTAATGTTAAGAAGCCCCATGCTGTCATTGTCCATGGGCGTGACCACTTAGCCCAGGTATTATCGAGTTTACCAGTTAACAGCGCGGCAATAGCAAAAGAAAAAGCCACAGAAAGACCTACATAACCCATGTAAAGTAATGGTGGATGAATGATCATCCCTGGGTCTTGTAATAATGGGTTTAAATCTCGCCCTTCAACAGGAAAATAGGGCAATAAACGCTCAAACGGACTTGAGAGCAGTAAGGTGTACATCATAAAGCCGACACCTAAAAAGCCAAGCACACCCAAAACGCGAGCACGAAGTATCCAAGGTAGTGACTTAGAACGCATAGCGACAACGGCTGTCCACCCTGCTTGCATTAATAACCACAGTAAAATAGCACCTTCATGTCCGCCCCACGTAGAGGTGATTTTATAATACCAAGGCAAAGTGCTACTTGAATGATAAGCAACGTAAGATACGGTAAAGTCGTCGGTTAAGCTGGCATAGATAAGTGCAGCGAACGACAACGCAACAAATGCAAATTGACCAATCGCTAATGATGGCGCCGCACGCATCAAACGAAGGTTTCCTGTGTGTGCTCCCCAAAGTGGAAAAATACACAACAGCACACTGAGCACCATGGCCAATGTTAAAGAAAAATAACCAAGTTCAGGGATCATATTAACTCCCACTATCTAAGTTATATTTTGGCTTTTCGTGCTTAATGCCTTTTACAGCTTCAGCAACTTCCGCCGGCATATATTCTTCATCATGCTTGGCCAACACTTCAAATGCTTCAATCACGTTAGGCTCTACTAACACACCTTGCGCAACAATCCCTTGTCCTTCACGAAACAAATCAGGCAAAATACCTTGGTAACGTACCGTTACCAATGGCCCCGTATCAATCAGCTTAAAGCTTACTTTTAAGCTTTGTTCATTTCTGATCACAGTGCCTGGCACAACCATGCCGCCAATTCTCAGCTTTTGGCCTACAAACGGCTTTTCTTTATTAGGACCTTTACCATCAATTAATTCGCTGGGGGTGTAAAACAAATTAATATTTTCTTGTAAGGCGTACAACACTAAACCAATTGATCCGCCAATACCAAAGAGTACGGCGATAATAACCAAAAGGCGCTTTTTACGTCTTGGGTTCACGAGGTTTGCTCCTGCTTAGAATTTTTAATTCGAGTTTCACGCGCTATTTGCTGCTCAATCGACGCTAAAATTTGTTTTTTATCGCGTAGTGAGCTGAATAGAATACCTAATAAAATCAATGCGCATGTTCCAAAAGAAAGCCATACATAAAAGCCATAGCCTCCCATTGCAATAAAATCTGAAAACGAGTCAAACTGCATAATTACCCCTTAGTTAACAACTGTCGCACCCATGGGCGGTGCTTTTCACGGTGTAAAATTTCATTTTTAAGACGAATTAAAGTCACAGTACCAACAAACGCGGCAAAGGCTAAAATATTAATCATTAACGGCCAAAACATACTTGGGTCAACCGCATCGCGGTTAAACTTAGTGATGCTCGCCCCTTGATGCAGGGTATTCCACCATTCCACCGAAAAGTGGATGATAGGCAAGTTGATCACTCCAACAATAGCTAAAATAGACGCGGCGCGACCGGCTGACTTTTTATCTTCAAAGGCATGGTACAAAGACAACACCCCTAAGTATAAAAATAATAAAATAAGTTCAGAAGTCAGCCGAGCATCCCATACCCACCACGCGCCCCACATTGGTTTACCCCATGCAGCACCAGTAATTAAAGCAATTGCTGTCATACACGCACCAACAGGCGCGATTGCAATCACCGCAAGCTCGGCATTACGTAACTGCCATACCAAGGCAACAATGGCAGCAATCGCCATTGATGAATATGCTCCCATAGATAAAATAGCGGAGGGCACGTGAATAAAAATAATACGGTAACTGTCTTTTTGTTGGTAATCAGCAGGGGCAAAACCTAATCCCCAAACCCAGCCAACAATCATACTAACGACCGTAACTACTGCAAAATATGGCAGTAGAGTATTGCATAATTGATATGCTCGCTCTGCTTTCGCATACGGATGTAACCACTTCCACATATTAACTTACACTCACTTTTAATGCTGATGATATGGCAATTGGCGCACTAATAATCGCAACGACTAACATGGCACCTAGGATTGCAAGCTGACCACTGTAATCCAGCGACATAGTACTGGTATCAATAGCGGAAGTTGCAAAAATTAAAACCGGGATATACAAAGGCAAAACGAGTAAACTCATTAAAATACCGCCTTTTTGTAATCCCACCGTTAGGCCTGCTCCTATCGCGCCAATAAAGCTCAATAAAGGAGTTCCTAATAATAGCGTTAATAACGTGGCCATTAAGGCCGTTGTTTCTAAATTTAGTAGTAAAGCAAATAAAGGCGTCATTAGCACTAGCGGTAAACCGGTGATCACCCAATGAGCCGCAACTTTACCTAATACGGTTAATGATAAAGGGTAAGAGGAAGCAATGAGTTGTTCTAAAGAGCCATCGTTATAGTCATCTCTAAATAGCTTATCGAGCCCAAGCATGGTTGATAATAAAGCCGCAACCCAAATAATGCCCGGTGCCATTCTTGATAACAACCCAGGTTCTGGCCCTATCGCTAGTGGAAATAACGAGATAACAATTAAAAAAAACAAGATGGGATTGACTATTTCAGCTCGCTGACGAAAAGCGAGCTTAACGTCTTTGCTAAATACCGCGACAAATAACTGCCAATATGAATGCTGTCTTGTCATTAGTGGCGGTACTCCAAAGTCAAGGTCTGTAAGTCACTAAAGTGGGTGGTTAGGTCTTGGTGTGTTGTTAACAAAATAGCGCCCCCCTTTGATAAGTGCTCGGTAAAGCGTTGCTGCAAAAAGGCAACCCCACTTTTATCGAGCGCTGTAAAAGGTTCATCTAAAATCCATAACTTGGCTTCAGATAACCACAAACGAACTAAAGCTACCCGCCTTTGCTGGCCTGCCGATAATGTTCTTACGGGCACATCTTCCAGCCCTACCAAACCTAACTTACTTAACAAAGGATATAAATCAGGTGTATTTACATAACCATTAATAGCCAACCAATGTGCTACATTTTCAAGTGCACTAAGTTGTACATTAACTCCGGTTTTATGGCCTATAAATAATAAGTCTCTGGCGTATTCGTCATAATATTTTTTGATAGATTGATTACGGTATAAAATATCACCTTCGTCAGGCAGCGAAAAACCGGCAATAATGCGCAATAATGATGTTTTACCAGCCCCATTAGGACCAGCTAACTGCATGATTTGACCGCTTTTAAGGCTAAAATTAAGTTCATCAAACAAACAACGCTCTTGCTTGATACAAGTAACGGACTTAATGTGTAACAAGATGACGATTCTCTCTGCCAAAAATTAGCGGTAAGTCTACCATAATGATAGGGTAATACGAATATTGCTTTAGAATCGATTTACTTAAAATACAGAAAACTTGATATAAAATAATGAATACACCAACGCACATTACAGTGACTAACCCACAGGTTAGTAATCAAACAACCGATTCGGGTAAAACTGCGTTACCAATACTGCCGCCTGAAGTACTAGCAGCAAAAAACATTCAGTTTTCTAAAGATTCAGTGACGCTTGATGTATTTATGAATAAGCATTGGCAAACAATTCGGCTCACTGTTAATGATGCACCGACAAATATTGAAAAAATAGCAAGTGCTAACATACAGCTAAGTGCAGATGGTAAAAGCTTAACTATTATTCCTAACAACAGTACCTTATCAATTAAACAACCAGAACAGTTACAGCGGTTTTTAAACTTTATAAACACTCAAAGTGATATTCAAAATAACCCGCTATCGATACAAGTTACTTTAAAGCCAACGCCAAAACTGGTGATTGAAAAATTTAATGCCAGCATCGCCATTAATAAACAAGTAGCGCAATTACTGGCCGAAGAACCCTTATTAAAAGGCATAATTGAGACAGATGGCAAAGGTACACGGCTAAATATCATTAATCGTTTTGCTGACATTGTACATTCTCAACCTTTAAGCCAGGCAAAACTAACACAATTAGTTGCTAACAATTTAGGTCATGCTCAGCTTCATGCAATGCCCAAGTTTGCGGTGCTAACTCCAAATACCGCAAAAAGCTCGTTAAATATTAGCTTAAGCCATCAACAGTTATCTGAACTACCCACAGCTCCGACTAAGGTAACTATTAGCAGTCAAGCAGATAAACTATTAATTAAAACCGCTTATCAAAATATAACCGTGGAGCTTAAAAACTCATTTAGCAAACCATTTAATGAGATGCTGTCACAGCAACCGCAAGTTGCTATCGATTCGCAAAAAATTAAGCCTCATCCACTTAGTACCGTTAATAGTCCAATTCAATCATGGCTAAAAAGCAGTTTTGCTGATTTTAAAACGCGTATTTTAGATGCAGTAAAACATTTTGAAAGCAAGCCATTTACCACTGTATTAAACGCATCTCAAAAACCAAATATTGTTGTTAATGAACAGCAACAATTGCTCGCGCCAACGCAAAAAATAGACATTACGCAATTAAAAAGCCCTTTAGGAACTGCCCCCCCTTTAGTGCAACTAACCCAGCAGCTAAAAACCAGTATCTCTTTATGGCAACAGCGGACGTTATCAACATCCGTAGACTTGCACCCTGTTGTTACCCAATCAGCACAAACAGCTAATCGATCCTTAGCAGCCGTTAATCATTTACAACCGCTGGAAAAGCTATTATTAGCAACCGTTTTAAAGCAAACCGCAACCGCTCCAATAGAGCAAAAAGAAGCAAGCAAACACGTTCTAAGCAGCCAACTAAACACTATCGTAACTAAGGCGGCAGATCAGGGTACTGACTTAAACCGCTTGGTTAATCAAGCTTTTAACCGTATGTTGTCAGAAAGTAATTTACACCCGACCACCATACAACGTGAAATACTCAGCACTATAAAGCCGACGCAACTAACCAGTGACACTTTGCAGAGCTCGTTTAATCGAGGTGTAGAACAACTTTCATTAAGCATTTTAGCTGCACCGATTATTAACCAAAACCCAACTGCCGTTAGCATTAATAATCAAAGCGGTTTAGAGGCCCTACTTCAGGTTTTATTACCAAGCTTCAAGACCGGTAATAATACCAATAAGTTATTAGAACAGTTACAGCAACCACAAGTGCAAGCATTAGCAGGTGAATTAACACAAATTAAAAACACCTTAAGCCAAGTGCAAGCTCCCGTTTTGAGCCAGCAGCCTGACACTAACTCCTTAGTGCAGTTTTTATTGCCTATGAAACTGCCACCAGAGGCGGCACAAACAGAAATATCGTTAGGACAATATAAAAAGCCAAACAATGACAAATTAGCGGATAAAAACGTGTGGTTTGTAAGATTAAATTTTGATTATGCTGAACTAGGTAAGCTGCAAATAACCGCAGAGTTGATGGACAAAGCATTAGATTGTCAGTTATTAGCGTCCACTCAAGCTGTGAGCGCGTTGGCTCATCCACACCTTGATAATTTACGCTCAAAACTAGCAAAACAGGGCTTACAAGTCGGCGATCTTAATTTGAAACGCGCAGATGACAACCATCAAGCATTTTACCAATCCCATGCCATTATAAATATTAAGGTTTAGCCATGACGGATTCATTTAAAAACAATTCAGCAATTGGACTGCTCTACGAAACGGGTAATTCACCCACCGTAAGCGCTAAAGGGTTTGGAGAATTGGCGGATGAAATTATTGCCCTAGCTAAAGATAAAGGTATTTTAATCCATCAGGATGAAGCACTTGCAAATACACTTTCGAAATTAGAGCTTGGCGAAGAGATCCCTAAAGAGCTTTACTTTGTTATTGCTGAACTGATTGCTTTTTCATATGTGGTAAGAGGGAAATTCCCGCCCGGATGGCAGGACTTTCAAGGAAAGCTCAATATAAAAGCATGAGCCAATATGATAAAAACAAAAAAGGCGCTAAGCGCCTTTTTGTTTGTGTAAAGAAAATAACAGTTCTGCTTCGGCGCGGGGTAATTCACACTCGCGAATAACCTCATCTAAATCAGCACCTAGCTCAACCATTTTTACTGCTCGAGAGTATATTTTAGCATCAGGGTCATCGTATTTTTGAGCTGCTTGTTGCTGTATCAGCTCTTGGTTTTGTTGTTCTACCTCAAGCACTCGTTTACCAATACTCATTAACCCAGTTCGTAACTCAGAGACTTCGCTACGTAAAATATTAATCTGCTCTGATGAATCTTTAAATTGCTGTAATTGTGCGCCAAGCTCATTCGCATAACGCTTTTTAAACATCACAATTAACAGCAGCGAGAATAGCCCAAATGCCAAACCCGCAATTGCAATACCAAGTAATAACATAATTTTATGTAGAGAAGCTTATATATCGCTTAACTCATCCCATTCGTCATCACTAAGTAGCTTGTTTAAATCAACTAGAATAAGCAGCTCATTATCGCGGTTGCATACACCTTGAATAAATTTGGCACTTTCTTCAGTACCTACGTTTGGCGCACTGTCAATTTCAGAGCTACGTAAGTACACAACCTCAGAAACGCTATCGGCTAAAATACCAATCACTTGCTCTTCAGCTTCAATAATCAAAATACGTGAATTGTCGGTCGCTTCAATATCAGGTAAACCAAAGCGAGAGCGAGTATCAATAACGGTAACAACATTACCACGTAAGTTAATAATACCAATTACATAAGAAGGCGCACCTGGAACAGGAGCAATTTCGGTGTAACGCAGTATTTCTTGCACTTGCATTACATTCACGCCATAGGTTTCATCTTCTAACTTAAATGTAACCCACTGCAAAATTTCATCATTATTATCTGCATTTTTTTTAGCTGACAGTAATTTATCTTCACTCATGCTCTTACCTCGTAATGGTCATTACTTGTGACGGCTATCTAAGCCTTTCTCTAATAGTGCATTTAAATTATTAACATCTATTAAAGCACACATTTTTTCTTTAATTACTCCAGCAAGCCATGGGCGCTTACTGTTATTTGTACGCCATTTTACATCTTCTTTACTCAATGTAATGTTATTTATTAGTTTTTCTGCTAATAAACCCCACTTGCTATCACCTAAAGTGATTAGATATTGATAATTTAAAGATGCCTCTAACTGCTCATCATACTTTTCAGGCATAACCCAGCGCGCGGTATCAACAACATTGAGCTTTTCTTCTCGATTGATCATGACACCTTTAAACCACTTAGGTTTACCAAATAAATGATTCACTTCTCCAAGCTCATGTATACCGCCTAACGCTTTTAATGGCACGGCTAAAGTGAGCCCAGCCACTTCAAAAAATAATGCCTGAAATTCACCATCAAAGTATTCAGCTTCATTACCGAGTGCTATATCATTTTCAGTTTCAAGCTGCTGCGCTTGGTGAGATTCTATTTCTACATTTGTTACCTGCTCATTGAGCTTTTCAACTTCAACAACCGGCTCAACTACAGGCTCAACCTGCAGTGATTGCTCTTTTTGCTCTTCATAAGCTACCTGCTCAAGCAATTTAGCAACAGGCTCAAGGTCTTTCGCTGGTGCGTCATCAGATAATAACGCCCCTAAATACTGAGTGACTACTTTTTCATTAGCAAATAATTGCTTACTCATTTATTAACCTTGTTTTATTAAATATTCAAGCAATGCTTTATAAGCATAGACTCCACGCGCATTAGGGCAAAAATCAATAGGCACTTTTTGCGCTAAACTCGCATCTCTAAATTTAGTATCAACAGGAATAACACCTGGCCATACTTTTTCTTTATACGTATCTTGTAATGTTTTATAGGCCTCAAGTGACGCTTTGGTACGCTTATCATACATAGTTGGAATTATAGTATATTCATAGCTTTTCGCTTGCGAGGTTTGCATTAACTCCATAGTCCGCATCATTCTATCAAGCCCCTTGAGCGCTAAGAACTCAGTTTGTACTGGCACCAACACTCTTTCACAAGCAGCTAGGGCATTGACCATAAGCACCCCTAGAACGGGCGGACAATCTAGAATTGCGTAATCGTAATACTCGCTAATTTTAGCCAATGTTTTTTTTAAAATCAGGCCCATCCCCGTTTTATTACCCATGCTACGGTCAAGTGTAGCAATCGCCATGGTGGCAGGTAAAATGTCAAGGTTTTCTATGGTTGAGGGACATAATGCTTGCAATATTTCTTCGCTTTTCATGCTCGATCCGCGAGTGAAAATATCGTAAACACTAACCTCTAAATCTTCTGAATCAATACCAAAGTAATAAGTTAATGATGCATGAGGATCGGTGTCAATCAGTAAAACTCGCTTACCTTGAAGCGCAAGGATCCCAGCAAGGCTAACCGCTGTAGTGGTTTTGCCTACCCCTCCTTTTTGATTGGCTACTGTCCAGATTTTCACATTACATCCTAATTACTGTTCATTACGCGTGGTAACACGAATGCCACCATGCTCTAAGCGAATTATTTTTATTGTATCGTCTTGAGTAGGCAGCTCAACTTCAGTTGGTTTAGCTGCTTCAGAAACTTGCTGCTCAGTAGCCTCATTCGATGACTCTGAAACCAAGCCGTATTTAGAAAGCGCAATCACCACTTTGCGGTTTTCAGCGCGCCCAGCTTCGGTATCATTATCTGCAAAAGGTGAATATTGGCCATATCCCTCAATTGCCATGCGCGCAGATTGAATACCTAAGCGCTCTAATTCAACTAATATTGATGTTGCACGTGCCACCGACAACTCCCAATTAGAGCGAAATATTTCATTGCGAATGGTTTCGTTATCTGTGTATCCTCGCACTCTTATATAGTTATCGACAGGTGCAATTATTGCTTCAATCTTTTTTACGACTTCTTTGGCTTGATTATGCGCAACGGCACTACCACTGGCAAACAACAGCCCTGAATTAAGCTCAATAACCAACCAATCTTGACTGAGCTCTAAACTTGCCTCGCCACTTCGTATTTCATCAATAAGTGACGATTGTAGCTTAATTAATAACCTATCGAGTGGCTTGCCTAAGTGACGTTGGCTGATATTACTATTGTCACTTTGACCATCGAGCAATATCGGTCCTTGTTCTTGTTTTTGAATACTTTCGCCATATAAAACCTCAGCCTCTGGAGTCACTCTTTCAAGCAACAAAGCGTCGCCGTTAACCCCTTTACCTTGCTGAGAAAATTGTTTCGCTGACTTATCAAAAACATGCTCCAGGGAATCAGATAGTACTTGTATATTGTCTTCTTTGTTTATTGCAATGGCATACAATACAACAAAAAATGCGAACATAATGGTCATGTAATCTGCATAAGAAACTAGCCAACGCTCAGTGTGTTGGCTTTTAGTGTTTTGATGACGTAAGCGACGGCGCAACATAACCGCTAATGGGCCTGTAAAATAGGACGTTCGACGCGGTAAGCTTCAAGCTTTAATTCTATATTAATAGGGCTTTCACCTTGGCTAATGGCAATAACCCCTTCAGCTAGCATTTCATGGTAAAGCATTTTTTGCTCAACACGTTGCTTTAATTTGTTGGCCATGGGCAAAAATAGTAAATTAGCTAAACCTACACCATATATAGTAGCAATAAATGCCGTGGCAATGCCCGTTCCTAATTGCTCAGGATCATTAATAAACGACATAGCTTGAATCAATCCAAGCACAGCACCTAGGATACCGATAGTCGGGCTGTAGCCTCCCATCGCTTCATATACACGGCTAGCTTCAAGCAATCGTTCTCGTTCGAGTAATAAATCTATTTCAAGGGTATCGCGAAGCTTTTGATCTGAGCAACCATCGACTAATAAACTCAGTCCTTTAGTGGCATAGGGATCAGAGTGAGTAAGCGCTTCGTTTTCTAGCGCTAAGTAGCCTTCTTGGCGAGCTTTGTGCGACCAGCGCTTGACTTGCTCAATGGCATCTTCAATATTGTGGTCATCAGTAACAAAAACCCAATGAGTAATACTAAGCATTTTCTTAAAAGTATTGGCTGATGTTTGCAGCATCACCGCCCCCAATGTGCCACCTAATACAATAATTAGTGCTGGACCATTAAACAGCGCAGATACCACACCTCCCTCTAAAGAATAACCGATTGCAATAGCACCTAATGCAACCAATAACCCTAAAATAGAAAGCTTATCCAAAGCCAACCTCTCTTTTTAAGCGCACCGCCACATCATGAAGGCCTATGCTTTCATTTGCTAACCCAGCACTAGCTACTGCTTGCGGCATACCATATACAACACAACTTTTCTCATCTTGAGCCCAAATTGTAGCGCCAGTTTGTTTAAGCATGCGAGCACCGTCACGACCATCTGCGCCCATACCAGTCAAAATAATGGCAAGTACATCGCCTTGATACGCTTTTGCTACACTAGCAAAGGTAATATCCACACTAGGCTTATAGCTAACTCGTTCATTTTTATCTTCAAATACGCGTAATGTTCTGTTTGAACCTCGCCCTTCTACCATCATTTGCTGACCGCCTGGCGCTAAATAAGCACAGCCTGGTTGCAGTCTATCGCCTTGCTGTGCTTCTTTTACTTTAATTTTACACAAGCTATCTAATCGGGTTGCAAACGCAGGTGTAAATGCTGCTGGCATGTGTTGTATGAGTAGTATTGGGTGTGGGAAATTAGCAGGTAACTGAGTCAATATAGTTTGTAGTGCAACCGGGCCACCTGTTGATGTGCCAATAGCAATTAATTGATATTGCTTACCACTAGCACGTGTTGATGCGCTACTAGAAGGCGTTGGGCTTGCGCTTTTAAAGCTACGATCAGGTTGCACTATAGGCTTATTAGCAAAGCGCTCAGAAGTGCTTGGCGCTGGTTTAATACTTGGAGCAGCAGCCGCTCTGGTAACTCTACCAATTCGCTGGCGGCCTATTTCTTTAACTTTATTTTGTAATAGCTTTATTGCGTCGTCGTTATTACGAGCAATATCTTCAAACTTTTTCGGTAAAAAGTCCATCGCGCCGGCATCAAGTGCATCTAAGGTGGCAGATGCGCCTGCGCGTGTTAACGAGGAGAACATTAAAATAGGAGTTGGGTTACTCGCCATGATCTCTTTAACCGCGCTAATACCATCAAGCACCGGCATTTCAACATCCATGGTGATCACGTCAGGTCGTAATTGAGCTGTTTTATCGACAGCTTCTCGACCATTTACAGCGAAACCTATAACTTCAATTCCGCTGTCTTGTTCAAGAATTTCACTCACTCTGCGGCGAAAAAAGCTTGAATCATCAACTACTAAAACTTTAACAGCCATTTCGCTCTCTTATTCAATGAATGGGTAGGCATAAAATATATGCCTACTTTTAATTATCCAGCGTAATGCTTTAACATACTTGGCACATCTAATATCAGTGCAATGCCACCATCAGAGGTGATTGTTGCACCTGCCATACCAGGCGTACCTTGAAGTAATGCGTCTAAAGGCTTAATTACCACTTCCTCTTGACCAATAAGCGAGTCAACAACGAAACCCACTTTTTGAGTTCCTATTTGTACAATAACCACATGACCTTGTGCTTTTCGCTGACCTCTATCGGCCCCTTTGATGAGCCAATGTTCAAGGTAGAATAACGGAATCGATTTTTTACGAACAATTATAGTAAGCTGACCATCAACCACATTGGTTTTTGTTAAATCTAAATGGAATATTTCACTTACACCCGCCAGCGGCAACGCAAAGGTTTGTTCGCCTACCACTACCATTAAGGTAGGCAGTATTGCCAGTGTCAGCGGTACTTTAATCTCTAAAGTAGTACCTACGCCCATCTCTGATTTAATATTTACTGAGCCATTGAGTTGAGTGATTTTTGTTTTAACCACATCCATACCAACGCCACGGCCAGAAATATCTGAGATCTCTTCTTTAGTTGAAAAACCAGGTGCAAAAATAAGGTTATACGCTTCAGTATCAGAAAGGCGACTCGCTTGATCGTGATCAAGCACCCCTTTACTAATCGCAATCTTTTTAAGCTTTTCAGCATCCATACCGGCACCATCATCTTGGATGGTAAGCAGGATATGGTCGCCTTGCTGAGACGCTGATAAAGTAACAGTACCGGTTCTAGGTTTACCCGATGCTTCACGAACATCTGGCATTTCTATACCATGATCCACTGAGTTGCGCACTAAATGCACGAGTGGATCTGCCAATGCTTCCACTAAATTTTTATCTAAATCGGTGTCTTCACCAACAAGTAATAAATTAATATCTTTTTGCAGCGTTCGTGCTAAATCTCGTACTACACGGGGGAAACGGCCAAACACTTTTTTAATTGGCTGCATTCGTGTTTGCATTACCGCACCTTGGATATCAGCAGTCACTACATCTAAATTAGAAATAGCTTTACCCATAGCCTCGCTGTCAGAGTTTGTTGCCAAGCTTACCAAACGATTTCGCACAAGTACCAATTCACCAACCATATTCATTATTTGGTCTAAACGTTTGGTATCAACACGTACTGTTGTCTCCGCCGGTGGAGGCGCTGCTTTTTTAGGCGGCGCTGTCTTAGCTGGCTGTGGAGAAGGTGCCGGCTTTGCAGGCTCTGCTTTTGGTACCGGTTTAGGCTCAGGTTTTGGCGCAGCAGGCGCAGGCTTATTTGCGGCTACTGGCTCAGGTTTACTTTCTGGAGCCGATGTTTCTAACGATTTAGGTGCACCTTTGCCATGTAATTCATCTAGCAAAGCTTCAAATTCATCGTCACTTATTTCATCATCGCTCGCGCTTGAGTCGTTATTTTGTGAAGCCACAGGAGCCGATGGTGCTTGCTGTGGTGTACTTGGGGCGCTTTGAGTAACTTCGCCAAAACTACCAACACCATGAAGCTCATCTAATAAGCTATCAAATTCATCGTCAGTTATATCGCCACTGACATCATTATCACTTGATGAGGACTGTTCTTCTTGTGGAGCTTGACCTTTACCATGTAACTCATCAAGTAAGCTTTCGAATTCATCTTCAGTTATTTCATCAATCTGAGAGTCTGAGCTACTGCTATCTGGGCCGCTAAATAATTCATCAAAAGCAAACGGATCTTCTTCCGCATCATTGCTTGGCTGCTCAGCTACAGGTTCAGGTTCTACCGAGGGAGTTTCAACAGGGGCTGTGTCTTCAACTACAGAATCGCCAGCAAGCTCTTCTGCCGTCGGTGGTTGTCCAAGTTTATGAAGGACTGCAAGTAACTCTGGATCAGCAGGCTCTGGTTGGTCACGATTTTTAATTGTGGCAAACATTTCATTAATGGTGTCGAGTGCTTGTAAAATTACATCCATTAATTCAGAGTTAACTGTTCTTACACCTTGGCGCAATAAATCAAACACGTTTTCAGCACCATGACATGCATCAACAAGCTCTGTCATTGCCAAAAAGCCGGCGCCACCTTTTACAGTGTGGAAACCACGAAATATTGCGTTTAGTAGTTCAGTATCATCTGGGTTGTTTTCCAGTTCTACTAACTGTTCAGATAAAAGCTCAAGGATTTCTCCGGCCTCTACTAAAAAGTCTTGTAAAATATCTTCATCGACTTCAAAGCTCATGCAGTACTCTCCTATTAGAAGCCCAAACTTGATAATAGATCATCAACTTCATCTTGATCAGATACAACATCATTACGCGATTCTTTATCAATAATAGGCCCTTCTGGGCCTGCTAGTGTTTGTGCAACAATGGAATCTTCTGTTTCTTCTGGTTGTTCGGTCAGTTGTGCTGGCTCAACTTCACCTTGTGCTGCAAATGCAGTTAACAAGTGGATTAAGCTTTCTTCAACTTCACGCACAAGTTCAATAACACGACGAATAACCTGACCAGTTAAATCTTGATAGTCTTGAGCCATCAATACATTGGTCATCAACATTTGCAACTCATCAGTTTTATGGTGAGAGCTGTTCATAAACTTATCAATACTATGGCAAAGTGACTTAAACTCACCAAGCTCTATTTCGCGGTTCATTAAGCGATCCCACGTTGGCTTGATGTCAGCTATTTCGTCAGCAATTTCTTGTGCTAATGGTAAGCTTGCTTCAACCGCATCCATTGTTTTATTGGCTGCGTTTTCTGTCATTTCCATGACGTAGTTAAGGCGTTTTTTAGCGTCAGGGATGGCATCAGTGGTAATATCTGTTAAACGCGTGTCTAACTCGAAACTCTTTAAAGCTTCGTGCAGTTGACGCGTTAACTTACCCACCTCAGCAAATAGCTGTGATTGCTCTTGTGAAGCTGTTTCTAAAATTAACTGATTCGCTTTATCTTGCTCACCATTTTCTAAAAAAACCACTAACTGGCGAGCTTGTTCTAAAGTAATCTGAGGCGCAGCAGGTGCTGACATAAGCCTCTCCCTCTCATTAACCTAAGCGTTCGAACACTTTTTCTAATTTAGTTTTCAATGTACCTGCAGTAAATGGTTTAACAATGTAACCATTAACGCCAGCTTGGGCAGCAGCAATTATTTGTTCTTTTTTAGCTTCTGCTGTCACCATTAAAACAGGAATATGCTTTAATTTTTCATCAGCTCGAATTGCCCTCAAAAGATCAATACCTTGCATGCCTGGCATATTCCAATCTGTTACAACAAAATCAAACGCTTGATTTTGTAACATAGGTAAAGCAGTTGACCCGTCATCTGCTTCTTGAACATTGGTAAAACCTAAATCGCGCAACAGGTTTTTAATAATACGTCTCATCGTCGAAAAATCATCAACAACAAGAATTTTAATGTTTTTATCCAAAACATCCTCCAGTGAGGCCTGAACCTTTATTTACTTACTTCTAGTTTATCCAGTCATTGATTTTTGCTTTAAGCTTAATCATCGCCTGACCATGTATCTGACTTACACGCGACTCACTTACATCGAGTATATGCCCAATTTCTTTTAAATTCATTTCATCGTTATAGTACAAAGAAAGCACCATTGCATCTTTTTCCGGTAACGACTTTATCGCATTGAGTAAAGACTCATTAAACCGTTCATTTTTAACATTATTGAAAGGTTTGTCTAGTGCTAAATCTTGACCATGCGGTGTAATCACATCATCGTCAATACCAAGGTCTTCAATACCTAAAACTTTGCTTACATTCACATCGTTTAAAATATGATGGTACTCATTTAACGAAATTTCAAGTTTTTCAGCAACTTCACTATCTTTGGGTTCACGGTTTAAACTACTTTCAAGAGCAACAATAGTCTCTGCTACTAAGCGGCTTTTTCTGTGAACCGAGCGTGGAACCCAATCACCTCGACGCATTTCATCTATCATTGCACCACGAATACGAATTCCAGCAAAGGTTTCAAAACTCGCACCTTTGCTTGCATCAAAATTTTTTGAAGCTTCTATTAATCCGATCATACCTGATTGGATTAAATCATCTAGTTGCACACTGGCCGGTAAACGAGCAATTAAATGGCATGCCACTTTTTTGACTAATGAGGCATGCTTTTCAACAATCATATTTAAACTCTGTGTTGACTGATATCCCATAGCTCTATTCACCGGTATTGTCATTATTAGTTACTAACTAGCTTCTCAATAAAAAACTCTAAATGACCCGAGGCTTGACTAGGTGTTGGCCACTTAGTAATTTTTGTCGCCAGTGTTTTAAAAGCAATCGCTGCAGGAGATCCTGGAAAAACTTCAACTATCACTTTTTGGCGACGCGTTGATTTGCGCATATTCTCATCATAAGGAACTGTTGCAACAAGCTCCATTGATATATCTAAAAATCGGTCGGTTACTTTTGAAAGTTTAGCAAATAATTCCTGCCCTTCACGTAAGCTACGCACCATGTTGGCAACAATTTTAAATTTGTATACGCCGTGCTCACGGCTCAGTACTTTAATGAGCGCATAGGCATCGGTAATTGATGTTGGCTCATCACATACCACCACAACCACATCCTGTGCGGCACGAGAAAAGCTCAATACCATGTCAGAAATACCCGCAGCGGTATCAACAATTAAAATATCAAAATCAGTGTTAAGCTCGCTAAATGCACGAATAAGTCCGGCGTGCTCTGAAGGAGATAACTCAACCATACTTTGCGAACCCGATGTTGCAGGTACTATTTTTATACCTGCAGGGCCTTCAACTAAAATATCTTCAAGTTCACACTCACCTGATAAAACATGAGATAAATTGCGCTCTACACGCAGTCCAAGCATAACGTCACAATTAGCTAACCCTAAATCAGCATCTAAAACCAGCACACGTTTGCCTTGTTGGCCTAGCGCGATTGCCGTATTAAGGGATACGTTTGTTTTACCTACTCCACCTTTGCCGCCGGTGACAGCGATAACTTTTACGCCGTTATTATTATTGTTGCTCATTTTGCGAAGGCCGCTTGCTTGATCTAAAACTGTGTTAATCATACATCTCTACTGTGCTCGACGCCACTGATTGGTGTCGTGATTGTTGTGCTTTTATTCTTTTCAAATACAATTGCTCAGCTTTTTTTACTAGTTTTTCGGCATTTGCCACTCTAATATCTTCTGGTACTCGCTGACCGTTAGTAAGATACCCTATTGGGAGACGATTTTGAATCGCAATACTAATAATCTCACCTAAACTCAATGACTCATCTAACTTAGTAAAAATACATCCACTAAGCTGTACTTTTTTAAAATGCCTTACTGTTTCTTGTAATACATTAATTTGTGCTGTAGCACTTAATACTAAATAACTACGTATATCTACACGCTGATTACGCATCAAGGTATTAAGCTGCTCAGTTAAACGTAAATCTCGCTGACTCATTCCTGCTGTATCAATTAAGACTAGACGTTTATTTCGTAAATGGTATAAAACTTCTGCTAATTCATTTGCATCTTTAACTTGTTTAACGCCACAGCCAATAATTCGACCATAGGTTGCTAGCTGCTCATACGCACCAATACGGTAGGTATCAGTAGTAATAAGTGCGACTTTATCAGCACCATATTTTTGCGCACCTAATGCAGCTAATTTTGCAACTGTGGTGGTTTTACCTACCCCTGTTGGGCCTACTAGTGCATAAACACCACCTTGGCGAAGAATTTCGTTGTTAGTGGTTTGCATTTGATCTTCAACCATATTCAATAAGGCTTTCCAACCTTGTTGGCGAGATACATCATCGGGTACAAAGCATGCCATTTGCTCAGCAACCTCTTTATCTATCCCCATACCCACTAAACGGTCAATCATGCATGCACGGGTTGGATCGCGACGTGCCATATCTTGTTGCATTAAACCTGATACTTGATGTTCTAGTAATTGACGAATTGCGTTCATTTCTTCGCGCATGGTGCTTATATCACTCGACTCGTTCGGCATCGTTTGCTGGCGTGGTGCACTCGGTGAGTCTAAATCGTCAAAGCCACTGTCTAAATCATTAAAACCTAAGCTATCAGCTTGAGTACGAGGACGTGCAGGTGCGCTTGGTTCACGCTCAAACATATTTTTAGGTCGAGATTGCACAGCTTCTTGTTCTTGATAATGACCAGAGGTATCAATGCCTGATTGTGAAAACATTGACGCAAGCTCTGCTGAACGAGGACGGGGAGATTGACGTTCTAATAAAGCTTGTAAACTATCAGCTACCTTTGCTTGTGGCTTAGGTTGAGCACGTTGTGGCTCTGGTTTTACAAAATTATGTGAGCTCTGGGTATGTGCAAATGAAGCGCTTGCAGCTGGCTGGCTTTGAGGCTGCTCTGGCGCTTTTGCTGCGGCTTTGTCGTAATCAACAGCAGCAACAATTTCAACGCCATTAGCTAGTTTCTTATTTGACATAATAACCGCATCAACACCGAGCTCTTCTTTTACTTCTTTTAGTGCGGTGCGCATGTCTTTAGCAAAAAAACGTTTAATTTTCATAATTCAAACCCCTTTAAAATCTTATTGTTGGCCTACAGAGCTGACAATCTTGATCTGTCTTTCATCTGGTATCTCTTGATAAGACATCACTCGCAATCCTGGAATGGTGTATTTAACAAATCGAGATAGCACAGTGCGTAACATTCCTGACGTTAGCAATATTGAAGGTTCACCGGCCATTTCTTGATTTTGATGCGCTTCATTCAATGATGTTTGAAGTCTATCAGCAAGTCCTGGTTCTATTCCGGCACCTTCATCACCTGCATTTTGAAGTGACTGATGCAACATCTGTTCCAACTCAGGCGCCAAGGTTATGACAGGGATTTCAGAAGACATACCAACAGCATCTTGAACGATTAATCTACGCAACGATATTCTCACTGCAGCCGTTAATACATCAGGGTCTTGGCTACGAGGGCCATACTCAACAAGGGTTTGAACAATTGAGCGCATATCTCGTATTGCTACCCCTTCATTTAATAAGTTTTGTAGCACTTTAACGATGGTGGTCAGCGGTAATACCTCAGGTACTAGCCCTTCAACTAAGCGAGGGTGACTTTTACCTAACATATCTAATAAGTTTTGTACTTCTTCGTGGCCAAGCAATAATGCGGCGCTATTGGTGAGTAACTGGCTAATATGAGTGGCCACAACGGTTGCTGAATCAACTACGGTATAACCTAAAGATTGCGCTTCATCTTTTTGATCGGGTTTTATCCATACCGCATCTAAACCAAATGCAGGGTCTGTAGTTTCAATGCCTTTTAGCGGGCCAAACACTTGGCCTGGGTTAATTGCTAATTCATCGCCGTGTTTAAGCTCTCCCTCACCACTTGATACACCCATCATAGTGATGCGATACGCATTTGGATCAAGTTCAAGGTTGTCGCGAATATGTACAGGCGGTACTAAAAAGCCCAGCTCTTGAGATAGTTTTTTACGCACCCCTTTAATGCGGTTTAACAGCTCACCACCTTGTGATTGGTCAACCAAAGGAATTAATCGATAACCTACTTCTAAGCCAATAACATCAACTTGCTGTACATCATCCCAACCCAGTTCTTTTTGTTCTTGTTTAGCCGCAATCCCGGTACCTGAGGCTGCATTTTCAGCTTCTTCGGCCTCAGCAGCCGCCAATTTAAGTTTGTTTTGCTGGGTGTAGTATGCAAGGTAACCTAAAAGCGCCCCTAAGCTTAAAAATGCAATATGCGGCATACCTGGGACTAAACCCATAGTAATGAGGATACCAGAGGCAATAAATAATGATTTTTCGTTTCCTAGCTGCTGCTTAAACTGATCGCCCATATTGTGCGACTCATTTTGACGCGTTACAACAATCGCAGTACCAATTGAAAGTAGTAATGAAGGTAATTGCGCGACTAAGCCATCACCAATGGTCAATAGTGTGTACACTTCCATAGCGCGTGAAAAGCTCAAGTCATGCTGGATCATGCCAACAAATAAACCACCTACAATATTGATCACTAAAATGACGATACCCGCGATAGCATCGCCTTTTACAAATTTACTGGCACCATCCATAGAACCATAAAAGTCGGCTTCACGGGTTACTTCATCACGACGCTCTCTGGCTTGCTCTGCACTAATAAAGCCAGCATTCATATCTGCATCTATCGCCATTTGCTTACCCGGCATGGCATCAAGGGTAAAGCGTGCTGACACTTCAGAAATACGCCCTGCACCTTTGGTAATTACCACAAAGTTTATGATAATTAGAATCAAAAATACCACTAAACCCACGGCGTAGTTACCACCAATCACCACCGAGCCAAATGCTTCAATTACCTTACCAGCGGCATCACCACCATTATGACCCTCAAGAAGTACCACCCGAGTACTGGCTACGTTAAGTGCTAAACGCATGATCGTAGCGATTAACAACACCGCTGGAAACATGCCAAACTCAAGCGGCTTCATGGTATATACGGTGACCAGTAATACAACTAATGCGAGCGCGATATTAAACGAAAATAATATATCAAGCAGAAATGGAGGCAGTGGTAATATAACCATGCCAAGCGCAGCTAAGACTAAAAGCGGTGTACCAACGCCTTTTGCATATTCTTTTTTATCTTTATTAAGTTGTTGTAATACCGCTTTAAATTCCATAACTCTACAATTTCAAAAAATTGACACTACGCTGAAATAGCAATAACTATTCCAAGTTAGTTGGTTAGCGGTTAATACTTAAATTCATCAGGGATTGGCAGCTTTTTATTAAGCGCGACAGGGCGTTTTCCACGGCCTTTTTTAAACCGTTTAAGCTGAAATACATAGGCAAGCACTTGAGCAACTGCAGTAAAGAGCTGATCGGGAATTTGATCCCCTACTTCAGCGGTATGATAAAGCGCTCGCGTTAAGGTAGGCGACTCAACAATGGGCACTTCATTACCCAAAGCAATTTTACGAATTTGCATAGCGAGTTCGTCAACGCCTTTTGCTAGTACAATAGGCGCTCCAGCTCGCTCTGTGTCGTATTTTAAAGCCACTGAGTAATGAGTAGGGTTGGTAACAATAACATCGGCATCAGGAACATCCTGCATCATTCTCTTTTGCGACATTTGACGTTGGGTTTGCCTGATACGCGCTTTGATTTGCGGATCACCCTCAGAGTTTTTATATTCATCTTTTACTTCTTGCATCGTCATTTTAAGCTGTTTGTTATGGCTATAACTTTGAAATGGCGCATCAATAGCTGCAATAATAATTAAGGTGCAAGATAACCCTAAAAACATCCAGGCTAATATTTCCAAAGCATGCACGATATTGCCCGGCGCACTTTCTATACTCAAATGTAATATTTCATCAAAATAAACATTAATTAAAAAGATAGCGAAGGTTGCCACTAGGCCAAACTTTAATAATGACTTAAGTAGCTCAATAGCCGCTTGCGGGCCAAACATCCGAGTAAAACCTTTCATTGGCGACATTTTACTGGCTTTGGGCGCTGCTGCCTGCCAGCTAAAATTAAAGCCGCCAAGCATGGTGTTACCAATAAACGCAGCCAGTACAATAATAAGTACAAACATCGACATAGGAAATAACAGTACGTCAGCAACCTCCCCCCACACCGCAAACATTTTTGTGGTGTCGTAAGTTTCATTGCGATTAAGACTAAGCATTCTGCCCATAATTCGATACAAGCCTTTACCAATTTCAGGGCCGTACATTAATAAAGAAATAGCAGAAAAAATGAGTACAAACATAGTACCTAGCTCTTTAGAGCGCGCTATTTGGCCTTTCTTTTTGGCATCATCAACTTTTTTGGGCGTGGGTTCTTCGGTTTTTTCTTGTCCTGAATCTTCAGCCATTACGCTCTCCTAAGGGGAACAACCAACTAGAGTACACATTAGCTCAACCATTTTTAGCCATTGGAACTCAAACTGAGTGATAAAGTTACCGAGGGTAGCCCAAATAATAACGAGCCCTGCCACTAAGGTAAACGGAAAGCCTATAGAGAAGATATTTAACTGTGGGGCAGCACGGGTCATGATGCCAAATGACATATTAATTACAAGCATGGCCGTTAATGGCGCTAACGAAAGCACTAGTGCAGTGGTAAACATCCAACCACCCCATGTCACTATATCCCAATAATGATCAACCGCCCACCAATTACCATCAATTGGCAATACCTGAAAACTATGTACCACCATTTGAATCATCATTAAATGGCCATTAAATACAAAAAATAACAAGGTAGCTAAAATGAGGTAGAACTGCCCTACAGCAGGTACACTCATTCCATTTGAGGGGTCAACAACAGACGCAAAACCTAAACCAGTTTGCATAGCAAGGATTTGCCCGGCTAACACAAATGTATTGAGCAGCAGTGTGGATGCAAAACCAATCGCAACGCCAATCAGCATTTGTTGTAGCACCACTAAAACCATTTCAAAAGAAAATAAATTAGTAAATGTAGCTGGAGGTAGAACAGGCACAACTAAAAATGTGACTACAACAGCCAAGCCCATTTTAATTCGAGAAGGGACGTTTTTGGCGCCAATACCCGCCATTATCATGATCATTGAGCTAATACGCACCAAGGGCAGTAAAAAATCACTTAACCATTGAATAACAACGGAAAATGGGAACTCCATCGTTAACCTGCTATTTCGGGTATAAGAAGCACTAAGCGATTAAAAAAATCCATCAGCTCTTGAGTAAACCAATGTCCACCCACTATTAACGCACTAATAGTAATTAATAGACGCGGTAAAAAGCTCAGTGTTTGTTCATTAATTGAGGTTGCCGCCTGAAATACTGCCACTACTAAACCAATAATTAAACCAGGTACCACAATAGCAGACACCAGCTTAATCACTAAAAACAGGGCTCCACTTAAAATATCAACAAATACTTCAGGTTCCATGGGCGACTCCTAGAGTGATTGGTTCAAAGTAGAAAGCACCACTATGTGCCCAACCCAAAGCTTTTAGCGAGCGTACCCATCACCAAGCTCCAACCATCAACCAATACAAACAACATAATCTTAAACGGTAGCGATACAATCATGGGAGATAGCATCATCATGCCCATGGCCATCAACACCGATGCAACCACCAAATCGACAATCAAAAAGGGGATGAAGAACATAAAACCGATAATAAAGGCTGTTTGTAGCTCACTGGTCACAAACGCCGGAATAAGGACTATCAATGGCGTTGCTTCAGGTGAATCAAGCTGATCGTACCCAGCTATTTTTGCAAAGGTTTCTAAGTCTTTTAATCGTACTTGAGAAAGCATAAAAGCTTTCATTGGCTCTTTAGCTAAATCGAGTGCTTCTAGTGATGTTACCTGTTCACTTAAGTACGGTTCGATTGCACGTTCGTTTATTTGCTCATAAATAGGCGCCATAATAAAAATACTTAAAAACAGCGACATTCCTAGTAATACTTGATTAGAAGGCGTTTGTTGTAAACCAATCGCTTGGCGCAAAATAGCTAAAACAACAATAATTCGAGTGAACGAGGTCATCATGATAATGGCTGCTGGAATAAAGCTCATAGCCGTCATGATCGCTAACACTTGTAGCGTCACTGAATAGTCTTGCGTGCCATCTGCATTACTTGTGATCGTAAGCGCGTCTATACCTTCAGCACTGACTCCTGGTACGAATACCATAGCAAATATGAAAAGCAGCCATTTAGTCATGATATTAGTTCTTTTTATTTTGATTAAGTTGCGGATTCAACATTTTGCCAAAACGCTTAGCTAATTCTGGTAACTCTTTTTCTGTCAGGGGAGTTTCTAGCTTGTGTAAATAATTAATGCTATGTGGAGTTACACCTAATAGGTGCTGTGCATTATCTATCTCGACTACCATTAATCGCTCGCGTGAGCCTAAAGGAAGACTGCGGATCACTTTGAATTCATCGTTATTGGTTAAATTTGGATTAAGCTTTTTAACAAAAAAAGCCAACACTAAAATTAACACGACCACCACACCTAACGACATAACCATTGAAATAATGTCTGTGGTGGGTGTTGCAGCATCGGTAGCTGCAAACACAGAATTGCTTAAACCAAGTAATGCTATCATCGTAATTTTTTGATCCGTTCAACCTGACTAATTACATCCGTTAAGCGAATACCAAACTTATCGTTCACCACAACCACTTCACCATGTGCTATCAATGTACCATTAACTAATACATCTAGCGGTTCACCAGCAACCCTATCAAGTTCAACAACTGAACCTTGGTTAAGTTGTAATAAGTTACGAATATTAATTTTAGAACGCCCTACTTCCATCGAAATAGTAACGGGAATATCTAAAATAGTGTCGAGTTTACGTTTTTCTTCACCGCTGAGCTCATGCTTTGAATCATCCAGCTCATCAAGCTCGGTTACTTTAACCTCTGCACTATCATCGTCAGTTCCCTCAGCCTCAGCAAGTGCTGCTGCCCATTCGTCCATCGTATCTTGATCATCGCTCATACTTTTAACCTTTTAATCAATTACCAGTCTAAGTCTACACCGTTTGAAAGGTGTAAATCATCTTCTAGTTCTGCTAATTCTGCATCTGAATCAATTTTTTTGCCGCCTTTAGTAAAGACATGCAGCTCAGATTTAACTGAATCAGGGCGTTTAATTTTTTCACTAATTTGTAGCGCAACGTTATCGCGTGAGCGACCCATTTTAGCTCTAAATGTTGGTAACTCTTCAACAAACACAGTAATATGCTCTGGCATTTCAACAGGAATGATATCCCCCGCCTTAAGCTCCATAATTTGTTTTAAGCTTAAATCAACTTCAAGTAGCTGAGTCGACAAATCGACTTCTACATCCATTATTTCGTCGCGAAGTGCCTTGCTCCAACGTAAATCGGTATCTTCAGTATCAGACTGAACACCTGCATCCAGTAGCTCTCGTATAGGTTCGAGCATTGAGTAAGGCAGCGCAATATGAAAGTCACCACCGCCGCCATCAAGCTCAATATGAAAAGAGCTAATAACCACCACTTCGGTTGGGCTAACAATGTTAGCCATAGCGGGATTCACCTCAGAATCGAGATACTCAAACGACACATCCATAACCGGCGCCCATGCTTCTTTGTAATCTTCAAAGATTATTTTTAGCAGCATTTGCACGATACGGCGCTCTGTTGGGGTAAATTCACGCCCTTCAATTTTGGCATGATAACGACCATCGCCACCAAAGAAATTATCTACCAGTATAAAGACTAATCGCGCCTCCATGGTAATTAGGCCAGTGCCTTTTAGTGGGCGAAAACGCACCATATTCAAACTGGTTGGTACAAATAAGGTATGAATATACTCACCAAATTTGATCATTTGCACGCCGTTAATTGACACCTCAGCGGTGCGGCGCATCATGTTAAAAAGGCTAATTCGCATATGGCGCGCAAATCGCTCATTAACAATTTCAAGTGTCGGCATGCGACCACGCACGATGCGATCTTGCGAAGAGAAGTCATACTGTAGCGTACTTCCCTCACCGTCTTCACCGTCGTGTATATCTTCCTCTTCGACCTCATCAACACCGTGTAATAGCGCATCAATTTCATCTTGGGATAATAAATCGCTCACACTGACCCCTTATTGCATCACAAAGCCGGTAAACAGTACCCGCTCAATTACTTTACTTCCTTCCACATCCATCATTGCAGCTTGTACTTTATCTAGCGCAGTAAAGCGCAGTGTTTCTTTGCCTACACTGGTGCTTAGTTCATCTGCGGTAGTCATTGAAAATACACTCAATAGCGTACCTTCAATCAGTGGAATATGCTTTTTAGCAGTTTCTTCATTGCCATCTCCGCGCACCAGCAATTGCACTTTAATTTGTACAATTCTATCGCGACTCGCCCCTGGAACATTAAATATAAAAGGTCTTGGCATAGCAACATATAGCGCACTGCCGACCGTTGCCGAGGAGCTTGATGATTCTGCGGCTACTTCACCACTGGCGGCATCATCTGTTAAAGTTTCTACGGGCTCATCATCACCCGATAGTAAAAAGTAACCAGCTACACCGCCAACAATAACTAATACAGCGGCTATAATTATAATGAGTTTGCTTTTATTTTTACTGACTTCTTCTATTTCTAAATTAGTATCTTCAGCCATTGTATTTCCTTTATTCGCAAAGGTATTTGCTTGTTTTAACTATTATAATAGCAGGACTTAGGCATAGTAATCTATTGATGATGACGTTTGTTGTCCAGAACTGTGTGTTTGCTTATCTGGTTGCTCACTATTTGTCTCATCTGAAGAGCTATTATTAGCCATTTGACCTTGTGGCTGACCTTCTTGTTGCTCGTTTTGTTCTGGAGATGAATCACCATAAGAAATACTGCTTTCACCTAGCTCTAAACCCTGTTGCATTAATAATTCTCTAAGTCTAGGTAAAGACTGCTCTAGCGCTTCTTTGGCTTGCTGATTTTGCACTACAAAGTTTATTTGTGCTTGCTCTGCATCACTTCGAATGCGAATTTGCATACTGCCCATTTCAGGTGGATCTAAACGAATTTCAGCTTCTTTATTATTAATGCTTAACATTGAGGTAACGCGCTCTTGTAGCATTTTTGCAGCATCACTTTTAATAATATTTAACGCCTGTAAGGTAGCAGGATCAATGCTTACCTGTTTAGCTTGTGCAGTACTTTGCAACTGCCCGGCCTGTAAACTTTGCGCTTCAATAATAGCTTGCTCGTAGCCTAAAGTATCGTATTTAGCGATAGTATTAAGCGACGATTTATCGAATATATTAATGATTTGAGAAAAAATCTGTGCAGCACGCGGTGGCATTTGCTCTGCGTTAGTGGCGCGCATACTCTCTTTTTGTAGTACATCAAGCTGTTTAGCAAGCTCCTCAGGCGTTTCGGCTATCGATTTAGAGCTTTCTAATTTTAGCTCAGGTTTTACATTAGCCGACTCTGTACCTTGGTGTGTTTTAGGTGGAACACCTGCTATCAACGTATTATTAGCAAACAGCGGTTTATCTTTGGCACTAGACAAAGTGTCTGCGTTGATAGCTGTTTCTAAATCACTGATAACCCCTTTTAATAAAGTAAGTTCTTTAGTAGATAGAGGCTCACTTTTAATGTATGCCTGCATCTGATTAAGCAATGCCTGTTTTTCTGGGGTAGTTAACGTACTTATTTGTGTATTAATGGCTTGTTGAGGAGTTTGCGGTTTCTCGCTTTCGCTAACATACTTACTGAGTAATTGCTTTAAATCCGCTACATTGTCTTTATCAATAGGTTTGCTCATCACATCAAGCTCAGTAGCAAGTTCATCTTGTTGTGAAGGCGTTAAATTTGCTAAGAGTTTATCTGCTTTAATTGCATTATCATCTTTTGATAACAGCGCTAAAACAGAGGCGTCTATCGATGCTTTAGTACTCGTAGGAACAGTCGGCTTATCTGATGGTTTAGCAACCGCTTGCTCATTTTTAACAGTCTCAGATTCTCCGGCTATGGCAGCTGTCGCTATCGATTTAGTTCCAAGCTGTGAAGACTCAGCTGCAGTTTTGCTCGCTGACTCAGCACCTACAGCATTTTGTGCTTGTAAAATAGCTGCATCATCAACAATTTCATCACTTGGCAAATTAATAACAATAGGTGCAAGCTTATCTTCAGGCTTGATGTTTATTTTGACACCGTCTTTATCTATTAACTCTGCGCCGCTATGAGAATTATTTTTTACTGAGGTGTCGATTACTTGTGCCGCATTAATTTGCGCCAACATATCTTCACCGCTCAAAGGCTTTTCTTCGCTATCTTGCTCTTTTAGGTCGGGTTGTTCATCTGAGGGCTGTTTGTGTGGCGCTTTGACCTCTGAATCTTGTGTTTCAGAAGCTTGGTTCGCAAGAGCTAGTTGGTCGAAAAAACCAGCATCATTACTACTATCTAGTTTTGCTTTATCACTGTCTTTTTTAACTAAGTATGAGTCTTGCTCAGATACCGCCAACATTGAAATATCATTCATCGCCATAAATCACCTAATAAAAGCGGCAACAGCCCACCGCACAATCCTAAAAAACATTGCTCTAATAGAACATAAGCAATTAGTATGCCTACCTTATAGTGCTTTATTCCTTTGATAAAATTGATTAGAAGAAAACTCATCTAACATTTTTTGTTCATTCTTAGCCACCAGCATATCCGCTTTTAACTGTTGCTTTTCAATTAGCTTAGCAACCGCTTTCGCTTTAACTTGTTGTTTTAACCATAACGTTTTGCGCTGGCTCACGACTTGTTTTGCAGTATTAACGGTACTCGCTTGTTGGCGAGTCGCCTCTTCAATCTTAGCTATGAATGCGTGATACTGGCTAAACCCGGCACTTGATAAGCCCGATTGCCCTTTAATATGAAGTTGCTGCGTATATTCAAGTCGAAAGTCATTTAAGCCTTGAAGCTTTTGCTGATTTAGCTGCAAGTTTTGATTTGCTTGCAAGTAGCTCATGCGTAATGTTTCTTCTTTTTCATTTTCAAGCTTAAGCAGCAAATGTAGTTTATTTTTTGCCATTATGCTTGTCCTAATAATTGTGCGAGCCCTTGTAGGCCATCATCATAACTAATCACGTCACGCATGCCTTGCTGTAAAAATGCGTTCACTCTTGGCATCATGTTTATTGCCTGATCAAGCATTTGGTCACTGCCTTTTTGATAAGCACCCAAGGTGATCATGTCTTTGTTCTGTTGATACATAGAATATACTTGTTTAAGTACCCGAGCTTGCTGCATATGTGGCTCTGAAACTACTTGTGGCATCACTCGAGAAATAGACTTTTCTATATCAATAGCAGGGTAATGACCGCTGTCGGCTAAATCACGCGATAAAACAATATGCCCATCAAGTATGGCACGTGCGGCATCGGCTATCGGGTCTTGCATGTCATCACCTTCACTTAGTACAGTAAAAAAGGCGGTAATAGAGCCTTGTCCTTCTCCGCCATTACCAGCACGTTCCACTAATGCGGGTAATTTAGCAAATACTGAAGGCGGATAACCTTTGGTTGCAGGAGGCTCACCAACAGCCAGTGCTATTTCACGCTGTGCCATGGCATAACGCGTTACCGAGTCAAGCAGTAACAATACGTTTAGCCCTTGATCTCGAAAGTATTCTGCAATGGTGACTGCACTCTCACAGCCCTTTAATCGCATTAATGGCGAAGCATCAGCAGGCGCTGCCACAACAACTGAGCGTTTACGTCCTTCAACACCCAGTATTTCTTCAATAAATTCTTTTACTTCTCGGCCACGCTCACCGACTAAACCCACTACAATTACATCGGCTTCACTGCCTCGAGTCATCATGCCCAATAGTACAGATTTACCCACACCGGAGCCTGCAAATAAGCCCATACGCTGACCTTGGCCTACCGTAATTACTGAGTTAATAGCGCGTACTCCCACATCCATGGGTTTACTAATGGGGCGTCTTGCCAGTGGGTTTATTGCGTTTTGAGCGAATTTAAGTGTGTGTTCTGCGTTTATTTTCCCTAGCCCATCTAAAGGTCGCCCTAAACCGTCGACAACTCGGCCAAGTAAACTCATACCAACAGGTAAACCAGTGTCATTAACTTGAGGAATAACTCGGGCACCAGGAAGTACACCTGAGATATGATCATTGGGCATTAAATATAAGGTTTGATCATTAAAACCAACAATCTCGGCATCAACAAAGCCGCTCATGGTTTCAATTTTACATTGGCTGCCTACTGGAGCTCGCAGGCCTTTTGCTTCAAGTGTTAAACCAACCACACGGGTTAAAACACCCGCAACCGCAGGGGCAGGGGTTTTAATATGTTGTTGGTATTGAGATAAGCGTTCGCTTAATGAAGTATCGCTCACAGACATTGCACGCCAATAAAAAGTTAGATACCACTATTATGCAAAAAACTATCCAATGTTTCTTTGACACGAGTTTTCAAGGTCATATCTAAAGACGATAGTGTTGTCTTAACTTCACAACCGCCGCGCTCCAATGTAGGCTCTGGAATTAACTGCCAATGATTATCTTCAATAGCTTGCTCGCCATAACTGGTTTTTATAAGTGTTAGGTCTTCTGGGTGAAGATGAATTTTAACTTTCTGTTGCTCTGCATTTAGTGCATCAATGCTTTTTTTCAAGGTATGTAAGATAATATCAGGCGAAGTTTTTATCTCTTGATAAATGATTGCTTCACTAAGCATAGTTGCTAACTGTACCAACTGCTTTTCTGCTTGCTCATCCACTTTTTTAAGTGGATCAGATAAACTATCTAACAAGCTGCGTAAGTGAGTTAACTGCTCATCCATCAAAGGTTTAACCTCTTCTTGGCCTTGGGTTTTACCCAGCTCAACACCTTCTTTGTAACCAGCTTCTTTTCCCTCAGTTACGCCTTTATCAAAACCATCTATATAGCCTTGCTCGTGTCCTTGCTTAAGACCTTCCTCATACGCATCTTGGCGAATGCGCTCAAGCTCCACCATAGTAAGAGAAGGTAATTCTTGTTCTTCGGGCTCTTCATCTTGCTCTTTGGCCATTTCTTTATGGTATAGCTCTGCCAATGGCGTACCAAAAGCGGTCGAACGATTGCCAAAACTTCGCTCATCTGGCGCAACATCTGGAATTGGCCAATTTTTTAATAGCTCATCAGCTTCATCAGCGTGTAACGGGCGACCTTTTGAGTTACTCATAAATTATAAGAACTCCTCACCACCGCCACCACCAAGCATAATTTCACCTGAATCTGATAGACGACGAGCTGTTGACAGTATTTCTTTTTGTGCTGCTTCTACTTCACTAATACGCACTGGTGCCATAGCTTCTAAGTCATCAGCAAGCATTTCTGCTGCACGTTTTGACATGTTACCCAAAATCTTCTCTTTAAGCGCTTCGTCAGTGCCTTTAATCGCCTTCATCAGTACATCTTGAGGCACTTCACGTAAAATTGCTTGAATACCTCGATCCTCTACATCCATTAAGTTTTCGAAGACAAACATTAAGTCTTGAATTTGTTGCGACATTTCTTCGTCATGCTCACGGATAGAATCCATTAACTGCCCTTCAACATTGGTATCGAGGTAGTTCATAATATCTGCAGCCGCTTTTAAGCCACCCATTTTCGCAGCTTGTGCGCCCGCTTGACCAGCGAATTGTTTTTCCATAATTTCGTTTAATTCTTGTAAAGCCGCTGGTTGAACTTCTTCTAAATTAGCAATACGCATGGTTAAATCTAAGCGCACTTTTTCAGGAAATTGCGCTAAAATCTCAGCAGATTGTTCCGGCTCTAAATAAGAAAGCACAATTGTTTGAATTTGCGGATGCTCATTACGAATAATATTCGCTACCTGCTTTGAGTCCATCCATTTTAATGAATCAAGCCCTTTAGCGCCTGAGCCCATGACAATTTGGTCTATTAAGCTGGCGGCTTTATCTTCACCTAGTGCAGCCGTAAGTGCTTTTTTGATAAAATCTTCAGACTGAAAACCTATCGTACTAAAGCTTTGAATTTGTTCGATAAACAAGTTGTGCACTGCGCTAATTTTAGCTTGCGACAAATCATCGATTGCCGCCATGGCCATACCTACCTTTTGCACTTGCTTTGGCTCTAAGTGCTTTAGGATTTGCGCTGCATCTTCTTCAGATAAACTTAGCAATAATATCGCCGCTTTATCTACACCATCGAGCTTATCAACATCAAACGCCGGTGGTAGTTGTTTTTGTTCTTGATCAGTCATCTTCTGTTAACCACGCTTTCACTACTTGTGATGATAGTTCTGGTTCATTGGCTACAAGGGCACGAACCGCTTTCAATAAGTCTTCGTCGCCATGTAGGTCTGGTAACTGTAGTGTACCATCGCTTGAGAAGCCAACTGAAGCAGAATCAAAGTCATTATTTAGCATATCTAATGTGCTGTCACCAAGGTCAACACCTGAACTAAGAGAGTCTTCATCATATTCTTCAAGTGTATTATCTGGGTAAATTAATCGCTTAAGCATAGGCTTAACTACAGCTAAAATCAGTACAATAATAACCAGCGCACCTAATACTAAGCGCATCATTTTCATAAACCAGTCTTGTTCCCATAAAGGCAATTCGAAATCAAGCGCTGAGTCTTCACGAACAAATGGCACGGTCACTACTTCAAGTGCATCGCCACGTTGCATATCAAAGCCTACGCCACCTTGTAACAAGCGACGAATATTTGACAAAGCTTCTACCGAGCGTGGTGTCATGGTTGTTTCACCATTTTCACCAACCGTGGGTAAGTAATCGACCGCTACAGACACACTTATTCTGCGGATCACACCCGTTTGCTGACGTTTATGAGAAATAGTGGTATCAAGTTCATAGTTACGGGTAGCTTCTTTGTGAGTTCGACTTGGTGAGGTTGCAGTGCCTGCACCGCCAGCCATTGCATCTTCAGGTATCGTTGAGTTAACCGGAGGCTGATTAGTAAGTGCACCAGGAATACCTACCGCTAAACCACCGATATTATTTTCTTCGAAAGTGGTTTCACTTCTTACTGCCGGTAAATCTGGGTTGTAACGTTTTTGTGTTTCTTCTACTGCACTAAAGTCCATGCTTAAATCTACTTGGGCGGTGTAATTACCTAAGCCAACGACGGGAATTAAAATGCTGTCAATTTTTTCTAGGTATTCTTGCTCACGTTTACGCTCTAGGTCGTATTCTTTACGAGAGCGTGCAGCCAAAGAGGTTTGCGAACCTGAATTTAATAAGCGACCGTTTTGATCGGTCACCGTTACGCGAGAAGGCTCTAGCCCTTGCACCGCTGAAGCAATCATATCAACTACTGAGTCAACTTCTTCGCTATCTAGTGAGCGACCACGCTTAAGCGTTAGTACAACAGTTGCTGAGGGTTTTTTCTCTCGACGAGCAAATACATTTTCTTTTGGAATAGCTAATAGTACTTTGGCGCGAGTAACGTTGTTTAGCTCTTCAATAGTACGGGCAAGCTGTTGCTCGCGACCATGTTTAAGGCGCTCACGCTCTAAACGTTGGCTTACCCCAAACCCCATGTCTTGCATAATAATATCGCTACCTGATGTCGGCCCTTGATCTAAGCCTTCACGGGTCATCAGTAACTTAATATTTTGATACTCAGTTTCATCAACCGACACCACATTACCATCAAGTTCATAGTCAATTTTTTGCGCATCTAAAAAGTCGAGTGTTTCAATTAACTCTTGAGTTTGCATTTTACCTAATGGGCGCATATCTGGCTGACGAGCCCAGATAATCACGAAGATAGCAATAGCCAAACAAATGGCCAATGCAACAATCAGGGTAATTTGACGTAAAACATCAACACCGCCTAGGGCGCTGAAATAGCCTGATTTTTGCTCTTGTTGATCTTCGTTTTCACTTTGCTCCATCATGCCATCAGCAAGTGCCAGATCTGTAGATTGATTAGATTGCGCCACAATAATTCTCCACTACCTAGTTAAACAGGCATGTTCATAATTTCTTTGTAAGATTCAACAAGCTTATTACGAACCTGTACCGTAGCTTCAAATGCCACAGAAGACTTTTGCGAAGCAATCATCGCCTCAGCAAGCGATACGCTTCTGTCGCCCATCTCAACTGCTTTTCTTTTTTGTCCTGTGTCTTGCTGAAGCTCATGCACTGTATTAAGTGCATTACTCAACATATCACCAAATTGTGCTGTAGACGTTGATTGCACTTGCGTTGGCAAGTTATTAACTTGGTTACTACGCGTGGCTTCTGAAGCCATAGATTGCATTTCTTGAAATAAAGCACTGTTTTGAATTTTCATAATTGTCTCTGATAATGCAGTAAACTCTTAAAGAGAATAAAGCACAAAACATGCCAAAAATAAAACCCAATTAAAACAATGTGTTGAACTATAAATTTACGTAGTCAGAGTTTTGACAGCCCTAAAATGTGTTACTTAGTTTTAGGGCTGTTGAGGTTATGCAGGGAGGGAAATACCTAAATCGCGCATTTGCGCTAATTTGTAACGCAAAGTACGTGGACTTATACCTAAGGTTTCGGCTACTTCTTTACGTTTCCCTTGGCAACGCGCCAAGGTTTCTAAAATTATGCGATGTTCTTTATCTTTAAGCTCATCTTTATAACTCCCCGTGTCTAGGGCGAGTAAATCATTTTTTTGCTCATCTTCGGGCATTGTTTTTTCATCATAATAAGCATTACTGAGACTATTGTTTATAGGCTCAGGCACTGTTGTTGTTTCAACCACAAACTGGGTTGGGGTTAAATTTTCGATAAAAATTGCATGCTCATCAATAGTACTACCACTGCGTAAAATTAAAGCACGTTGAATAACGTTATCCAGCTCTCGAACGTTACCGGGCCAGCTATGGCTAAGCAGTTTTTGTTCAGCACTTGTATCTAGATACGCCATTGGCTCTTTGCTTTTACTTAAGTGACGTTCAATTAAGTGCTTAGCCAGTACAATAATGTCGCCAGAACGCTCACACAGAGGTCGCCACAGCAAAGGGAAAACATTGAGTCGATAATATAAATCTTCGCGGAACTGATTATCAGCAACCGCCTCTTTTAATTCGCGGTTACTAGTAGCAAGCACACGTACATCTAGCGAAATAGTTTTTCGACCACCTAAACGCTCAACTTCGCGTTCTTGTAATACCCGCAGTAGTTTGGCTTGTAAGCCTAAATCCATTTCGGTGATTTCATCAAGTAAAATGGTCCCACCCTGTGCTTGTTCAAACTTACCCGGGCAGGCCTGAATCGCACCAGTAAACGCGCCTTTTTCATAGCCAAATAGAGTAGCTTCGAGCATGTTTTCTGGAATAGCAGCACAGTTAATTGCTACAAACGGTTCATTACAGCGCTTTGACTTGTCATGAATATACCTTGCCAGTACTTCTTTACCTGAGCCACTTGGCCCAAGTACCATTACACTGGCATCTGAACGAGCAACTTTACCTGCAAGTTCGAGTAATTGAATACTGCTAGGGTCGGCAACGATAGGACCGTCTGTTTCTTTTTCCTTTTCAGGTAAGTAACGGCTCACCATGTTCAATAGCACTTCTGGGGCAAATGGCTTAGCCATATAATCAATCGCGCCTAGGCGCATGGCTTCAACTGCATCATCAATTGTGGCATAGGCCGTCATCATAAGTACGGGTAAATCAGGGTGATTTAATTTAATACTGCGTAATAAATCTAAGCCACTCATTTCGCCCATTTGTACATCACTGACCACCAGTGAAAATACGTCTTTTTTTAATAACAACATCGCTTGCTCTGCACTATTGGCTGCCGTGCAAGCGATGCCCGACATTTCTAAAGTATCAATTAATGCTTCACGAAGTCCGGCGTCGTCTTCTACAACTAAAATAGTGTTACTCATGTGACTCCCCTAATTTAGATGTGACACTAATAGGCAGCAACATGCTAAAAATTGCTCCCCCGTGTGGGTTGTTGTTTGCCTCCACCCTTCCCTGATGCGCACTTGCTACCGAACTAACAACGGCAAGCCCTAAGCCTGTACCTTGGCTTTTAGTGGTATAAAAAGGTTCAAATATTTTCTCGCTCTGGACTAAGTCAATGCCTGGACCATTGTCACTCACGCTAATGCGTACAAAGTCAGAGTCTTGTTTGTCACGTAGGGCGCTAAGGTGAACTTGCGCGCCACTGCCAATCACTTGAATACTGTTGTGAATAAGGTTTTGAATAGCGCTTGCTAATGCGGTTTTATTACCCATGATTTCTATATCGGGTTCAGGTAAGCTCACATTTAATTCGCTATCATTGAGCGCTACCATGGCATCAGCACCGGCTTTTACTTCACTGAGTAACTGTTGCATCGACACTTGCTCAACTACCTGTTGATCACCACTTTTAGCAAATAGCAGCATGTCGTTTACTTGGGTTTCTAAATCTTTCAAGCGAGACATTAATTTTGTGTGAAAACTGCCGCGTGATGCTTCCGGTAAGCGCTTTGAGCCTAAGTTGGCAGCATACAACATAGCTGCTGATAACGGTGTGCGTACTTGATGGGCCAAAGATGCCACCATTTTACCTAACGCACTTAAACGCTGCATATGCGCGACTCGCTTTTGTAAACGTCGGGTTTCGGTCAAATCGGTCATTAATATAAGTTGCCCAGGCTCTGGCGCAAGTGCGGTAATATCGAGTTTTATTAAGCGTCCATCTTTTAACGACACTTCATGACCATCATCTTGATGAGGACGAAATGAGCGCTGAATAACACTAAACCACTTCTCACCTTCTAGTGGTTCACCGAGCATATCGATAGCAATTTGATTCGCTTTAGCGATCATTCCTTTACCATCGAGTACAATTACGCCCGCAGGCATAGTATCAACTAAATGAGAAAGCCAACTTGCCTGTTGACGCAAATCACTCAACTCACCAACATACTCCTCTTGCAGTAAACATGGGTTATACTGGTTAGCAGAAATAAACTGGGGTTTTAGCACACTTGCAAGGGCCATAATTAACTCTCTAAAATAATGTAGATACAGTAGCTAATGCACAATGTGTACCAAAATTATTTCACAGTAAATTCAATAGATTAAACCGTAAAAACACGTGCCGTAAAAATGACGCGCAAAGGAAAATGTATGAATAAAGAGACTCAGTGCCGCTGCCCATGGTTAGATACAACAAAACCTGACTATGTGGATTATCATGATCATGAATGGGGCGTCCCTGTGTATGACGATCAACTACTTTTTGAGTTTTTGACATTAGAATCGGCACAAGCAGGACTCAGCTGGTATACCATATTAAAAAAGCGTGAGAATTATAAAAACGCCTTCGCCAATTTTGACGTACGCAAAGTAGCGGCCTTTACTGAACACGACATAGAAAAATTAATGCAAAATGCGGGCATAGTTCGCAACCGCTTAAAAATTGTCGCAACAATTAATAACGCAAAATGCTTTATTACTATTCAAGAAGAGTTTGGCAGTTTTAGTGATTATCAGTGGCGATTTGTTGGTAATAAACCTCAGGTAAACGATCTAGAAACACTGGCCGACTACCCTGCAGTTACTGAGGCATCGACGTTATTTGCGAAGGATTTAAAAAAGCGTGGCTTTAAATTTTTAGGCCCAACCACAGTGTATGCTTACATGCAGGCCTGTGGAATGGTTAACGATCATAGTAATGATTGTTTTAGGAAGGAAGAAGTTAAAAAATTAGGCTAAGGGCGGGTTTCGGGTTACGAGACGCGAGGTAAACCCGCTCTAAAAGTTAAGCGCAGTGTTTATTTTTTCTAACCTAACACCTTACACCTAGTACCTAATATCTGCACTTAACCCTCAATCTCTAGAAAGGTTATATTTTTTCATTTTTTCAACCAGTGTGGTTCGCCTTACGCCAAGTACTTCAGCAGCACGGGCGACAACGTAATCAAAGCGCTCTAATGCCTGGGTGATTAAGTTAATTTCAAGCTCAGCTAAGTACTCCTTAAGCTCAATACCTTCATCGGGCAATAAACCCGGTGCTGCTTGAGCAAAATCATCTTCGAGGTCTATTTCGTCTTCGCTGAATCCGCCACTAAAAATATCATTAAATGCATCACGCTCCATCAGTTCTTCTGGGTACTGTGGCTCATAGGCTTCAACTTCAATGTAGCGGTATTTGTTAGGTAAGTCAGGAACATCCACCACCTTGTCTGGGAACATAATAACCATACGCTCAACTAAGTTAGCGAGCTCACGAATATTACCCGGCCAAGAATGCTCTTTTAAACTATCAATAGCACGCTCTGTAAACTTAGCCGTAGTACCGCTTTGCTCATTTACGCGGCGCATAAGCTCTTTAAGTAGCAAAGGGATGTCTTCTGCACGTTGAGCAAGTGATGGGCTCTCAATAGGAAAAACATTTAAGCGATAGTATAAATCTTCTCGGAATGAGCCTTTTTCAATCATGCTTTCAAGATCACGGTGGGTTGCAGCAATAACACGTACATCGGCTTGAATCGCTTTGGTACCGCCAACGCGCTCATAGCTACGCTCTTGTAGTACTCGCAGTAACTTAACCTGCATTTGCAGCGGCATATCCCCTATTTCATCTAAAAATAGCGTGCCACCTTGCGCCAATTCAAACCGGCCTTTACGTGCTGAAATAGCCCCGGTAAATGCACCTTTTTCATGGCCAAATAGTTCACTTTCTAGTAACTCTGCAGGAATTGCCCCACAGTTTACTGGTACAAATGGACCTTTGTTACGCTTAGAAAGCAGATGCACATTACGAGCAACCACTTCTTTACCCGTGCCCGACTCACCTAAAATAAGTACGTTGGCGTCGGTTTTAGCAACCTGCGTAATTAAAAAGCGTAAGTCTTTTACGGCTTTGGTTTCACCTACAAGGCCATCAAAGGTGCTTTTTTCTTTATTATATTGATGCTCATGAGGCAGCATACGCTGATATTGCTGACAATCATGTAGTAACTGAGTGGTAACTTCATGAGTAAATGGCTCACAAATTAGTCCAACAACATTGGCGAGACTCAGTAGCGGTTTGAGCGTTTCACCAATAAGTAAAAAAGGAAATGTTGGATAGCGTTTAATTAAACTTTCATGATCTAAAGATTGCAGCGCCCCTAACACCACAATACATTCTTTATTTTGATAGTGAATACATGCCTGCTCAAAGTCAGCTTCTGTTTGCAACTGTACCGCCTCACCAATAAAAGTAAGCGATGCATATAATCCAATAGAGCGATTATTATTATTATCTAAAATTAAGATCATTTTTAGCGAGCCATTTATTTCACTAATTTGTTTTATTAATCAAATTGTAAGCCAGTTGGATTTGGATGCAAGTAATAGCGGCGATTTTTTGACATTAACGCCAAAAAACAGACACCCAGCCTAAAAAGCCAATACTTTATAACTAATAACTCTTTAACTATTTATAACAGCATACCTACTTAGGATGAATTATCTAACACGTTTTGCCACTGATGATGATGCGACTCTACACAGAAGAAACTCATAAAAAGTGCTATTATTACTTAAAGGTGTGACTGTTTTTGCCGATAAGTAATAGTCAAACTTATGTTGGAACTAAACTTGCTTAAGGTTCTACACAGTAATTAAAATTTGAGGAATTACCCATGGCTCATGCATCAATCAATAAATACCGTCAAATAACAGTTAGCAGCGTTAAAGAGATGACTCCCTACGACCAAGTTAAACTCGTGTTTGTAAATATTGTTGGCAAGCTCTCTGCTGCAAAAGGATTTATTGAACGTAAAGAGTTAGAAAAAAAAGGCAACGCAATCTCTGATTGTATTGTGCTACTTGGTGCGTTGCAGCAAGTGTTAAATTTTGAAGACAATAATGAAGTATCAACTAACTTAGACTCTTTGTACGATTACTGTCAGCGTTGCTTATTAACTGCAAACCTTGAAAACAACATTGATAAAATTGATGAAGTAATTACCTTAATTAAAGAGATTAAGTCAGGCTGGGAAGCAATTCCATTCGAACAAAGAGAACCACAACTGTAATGTCTTTAAATCGGGTTACAAGCTCACAAGTTAAAGATAGTGAGACTCGAGCATATTGCAATGAGCTAGTAAGTTTGATTGCTGACTCAGAAGATTGGGATATTGAGCAAGCGCTGAATATTCATAATAAACTTGATATTCACATAAGTAGCTCACTTTCTAGAGAAAAAACTCATTATTCAGCTACTGAACTTGAGTTTTTAATTAACCTAATAGAACAGCTATCTGTTAAAATAGATAATCAAAAGCAACTATTAGCGGTTAAAATAGTTGGTAATCAAAAAAATAAAAAAGCTGTAAATAAGTATAAATCTAATATTTAAAAACACTTCTTGCCTTAGCTAACCCCCTATTTTATTCCCCTTTACAGAGTGATTAATTGATTTATCACTCTGTATTTTTATAGCCTGAAAGTTCACTATAAACCAAGCGTTGTTAATTACCAATAAGCGAACAGGTATAAAAAAACCTGACTAACAAGCCAGGCTTTATTTACTAAACAATGCTATTTAGCTAGACTTTTTAGCCACACCCGGTAGGTTAGCTAATTGTTGCTGCAAGTAACTTCCTGTCGAGTTTAGGTTAGCAACTAATATATCCATGGCATTGTATTGGCTATATAGTCGCTCTTCATACTTTTTCATTCGGCTATTAAATGCATCAACTTCATCTTGTAGCTTATCGAGTTGTGTTTCACGCCCTTCAATACGTGAACTAATAATACCATCAGAGGCCGTATAACCTTTAATAACAGTATCTAACTGGCCAACAAAACCATCACCGTCATTTTCGCCAACAAAAAACGTTTGGATAGCTTGTGGATCACTTTCTACGGCAGCTTTAAGAGCGTCAGAATCAATACTTAACTTACCTGAGCGCTCAGTTCTAATACCAAAGTTAGCTAAAAAGTCGGTATTACCATTACCCGTGCTAAATTCAGATGTTAACATCGAGCGTACTTGGTTTACAGAGCCTCTAAGTAATGAATCACCCGCAAGTGCACCAACGCCCTCTTCAGCGCTAGAGCGACCGAGCTGATTTGATAAATCAATAAATGCATTAAACTTCTCTACAAACGACTTTAATCCAGCAGCAACATTATTATTATTTTCAGTGATAGTTGCTTTACTTAAATCATCGTCTGCATTGTGAGTTTTTTTAGCATTAATGGTAACGCCTTCAATAACATCTTTAAACTCATTGGTACTGCTTGAGGCCACAAGCGTTCCGTCAATCGTAATTGAAGCATCCGTCGCTGCAGTTACTTCGTTTAAGTTTTCAGCATACGTTGTTGATGTTGTATCACTATCATACGCAAGACGAGACAAGCCAGACAAGTCTGTATTACCACCATCACCGACATCATCAACTACAATTTTTATTGCGTTTTCTGCGCCGGTTTCTTTACTTGATAACACTAATCGCTGCCCCGTATCATCGGTAATAATAGTAGCATTAACTGAATCATTGTCAGCAGAGTCATTAATCGCGTCACGTATATCAGTCAGCTTTGCTGTGTCTGACACATTTATGTCAAAACTGTTAGAGCCTGAACTAATCGTGAGCTTACCCTCTCCCACCGCTTCATCGCCAGCTATAGCATTTGATGTTAGCTTATGGTTCTCAGCCAAACTATTAACTTTAATCGAGTAATTATTGGTTTGCGCGTTTTTTTCAGAGCTTAAAGAAACAAAGTCGTCACTGCCACTGATAGTGCGCTTTTGAAAGTTTTCGATGTCACCCAATGATTCTAGTGAACCATTAAGCTCTTCCAAAGAGGCTTTTAGGGTACCTACTGCAGATATATCGGTAGTAAAGTTTGCTTGCTGTTTAGTTACTCGAGCTTGGTAAGGGCTTTTTTCAGCATTCACTAAAGCAGTTACAATTTCATTAACTTGAAGCCCTGAACCTATACCTGTAAATGAAATAGCCATAATACTTACCCTCTTAAATTGCTCAAACTAAACTTTAAAATCAACTAACACGCCAGTGGCTTCCGCTAATTTAGCAACAATTCCTAACACTTCTTCAGAAGGATACTGCTTAACTAAATCACCACTTTCTTTATCAATCACCTTAATAACATTACGGCCAGAATCCTCATCCACTTTAAACTGTAGACTACGGTTCATTTCGCCCATGAAGTCCTGCAATTGCTGTACCACCTTCTCTAGTTTTTCAGGTGATAACTCTGTTTCAGAAACTTCACTATTACTTGCAGTGGTGGTGATGGGTGTATTCTTTTGTTCATCAGCATTTTGCTTAACTTGTGATGGGGTTTGGTAACTTGAGGTAACCTCACCTTTTTGCGCTGAGCTGATATTTAGATTTAAACTTTGCGTTTCCATAATTCGCTCCTACTATAAAGCGATATAAAGCTTTATACCTATACAAGAAAGGAAGGGTTGCCCCTTCCTTAGTAGTTAAGTATAGAGCTTATTGTTAAATTAACCTAATAAGCTAAGTGCTGCCTGTGGTAACTGGTTAGACTGAGCTAAGATTGTTGTACCAGCCTGTTGCATAATCTGGTTCTTAGTTAGTTTAGCTGTTTCTGCAGCATAATCTGTATCTTCGATACGACTTTTAGAAGCCGACACGTTTTCTGATACGTTTGCAAGATTCGCAATAGTGAAGCCAAAACGGTTTTGCACCGCACCTAAGTCTGCTCGTTGTGCATCAATTTGCGCCAGTGCCGCATCAATTGTTTCGATTGCATTTTGTGCACCAGCACTGGTCGTACCTGAAATGTCAACAGTTTCCACTGAAACTAATTTACTTGTACCACCTGTTGCTCCGATAGCTGCAGAGCCAGTACCTAAAATTTCGTTTGCAGTAGTACCTGATACACCGATTTTATCAGGTGAGCTTAGGCTTAACGAAGATGTAACGCTCATTGCAGCATTTGCACTTGCAAGCTGAGCACCAGCAGTTAAGTTATTTTCTAAGCTTACGGTTGCATTAGCAGTGGTAGAGCCTGTAATCTGAATACCATCTACACCTTCAGTTTTAAGCGTTAGCTTACCGTCATTTACAACTGCATCGTAACCATCAGCCTGCAAGTCAGCTGCTAAGCGGTCAATATCACCACCGTAGTTAGCTAAATCGTAAGAATCAGCACCTACACCATCATCAGCACCATCAACCACACCTGAAGCGCCTGTTGCGGTGTTACCAATTTCTAAGATACCATCATCGCCTGCACCTAGTGCAGTAATTGTTACATCTAATTTTGCTGTAGCAGTAACACCTGCAGCTGCATCATTGATAGTTTTTGCAATTGTTGAAGCGCCATCAGCAGCACCAACCGCTGTAGCTTTACCATTTATAACTAAATCAGGATCTGCAGTAGTTGCTGTGGCTAACGCTGCTGTAGCAGTAGCGATACCTAACACACTACCTGCACCTTCAATTTTGTTTGCGCCGATTGCATCAGCAGAAACATCACGCAGACTTACGTTGATTGTTTCGTTAGCGTTAGAACCTACTTGGAACTGTTTGGTGCCGAATGAACCATCTAGTAAGCTTGTACCACCAAATTTAGTCGTTTCAGCGATACGAGTAAGCTCTTGCTGTAATGCGCCAACTTCTTTTTGTAGTGCTGCACGAGCGTTAGCATCGTTTGAACCATTTGCTGATTGCAGCGCTAGGTCACGCATACGTTGTAAGATGTTTGATGACTCTTGCATCGCACCCTCAGCAGTTTGCGACATTGAGATACCATCGTTAGCGTTACGCTGAGCAACACCTAAACCATTAATTTGTGAAGAAAGGCGGTTAGCAATTTGTAGGCCTGCCGCATCATCTTTCGCGCTGTTGATTTTCATACCAGATGAAAGGCGTTGCATTGATGTACCTAACGCATCGCTAGATTTTGATAAGTTTCTTTGTGCATTTAGTGATGCAACGTTAGTATTTACTGATAAAGCCATGTTATAACTCCTGATTACTTTCGTAATGTAACTAATTGATTTTAACCAAGAGCCATCACAATAAAAATCTGTTCAAGCTCCGTTCTAATTAAGTTAACGGCCGTTATAAAATTACCTTTAGCTTTTTTTTAAAAAAAATAATAAAAACTTTTAGTTGATTGAAATACAAACAAAAAAGCCAAGCTATATCGCTTGGCTCTTTTATAGTTAGCGGGTATTAGCCACCTAAAAGACTTAATGCAGCCTGAGGTAACTGGTTTGCCTGAGACAAAATGGTGGTACCTGCTTGTTGCATAATTTGGTTTTTAGTTAGCGTTGCAGTTTCAAGCGCGTAATCGGTATCTTGAATACGACTACGCGAAGCTGAGACGTTTTCAGATACGTTTGCAAGGTTAGCAATGGTAAAGCCAAAACGGTTTTGCACCGCACCTAAATCGGCACGCTGAGCATCAATTTGCGCAAGCGCCGCATCTATGGTGTTAATGGCAGACTGTGCACCTGCACTAGTCGTACCTGATATATCAACACTTTCAACAGATGTTAATTCACCTGAACCACCGGTAGCTGAAATATTTGCCCCGCCTAGAATATCATCTACGTCAGTACCAGATATACCAATTTTCTCTGACGAAGATAAAGTAAGTGATGATGAAACACTAATATCGTTATTAGTAGCACCACCAGCAACTGGCGCGCCACCTGTAGCGTTATTTGCGATGGTAGCTGTGCCGGCTGTACCTGTCATTTGAATACCGTCAACACCTTCAGCTCTTAGTATTAACGAACCATTATCGACAATTGCATCATAACCATCGGCTTGCAGTTTTTCAGCAAGTCGGTCAAGACCGCCACCAAATTCTGATAATTTATAAGTATCAACCGCAGCACCCGCTTTACGAAGAGTTAAGTCGCTGTTATCTGCTGATGTTAGCCCTGCAATTGTAACATCTAATTTTGCAGTGGCAGTAACCCCTGTTGCTTCTTTATTTATGGTATCCGCTATTTCAGCAGCGCCTTTACCCGTAACACCTGCATCAGGGATTGCAACACCATTTATATTTAACCCTGCAGTAGCCACAGCGCCAGTTGCCGTAGCAAGTGGCGCTGTTTGTGTTGCAACAGCACCCAGTAAAGTACTGTTTCCTTTTACTTCATATGCACCAATAGCATTGGCAGCAACATTACGTAAGCTTACATTAATGGTTTCATTCGCATTTGCACCTACCTGAAACTGTTTAGTACCAAATGTACCGTCAAGTAAGCTGGTCCCACCAAATTTGGTGGTGTCTGCGATACGAGTAAGCTCTTGTTGCAGGGCTGCGACTTCTTTTTGTAGGGATGCACGGTCAACTGCACTGTTCGAACCATTCGCTGATTGCAGTGATAAGTCACGCATACGTTGCAGAATGTTTGCAGACTCTTGCATCGCACCTTCAGCAGTTTGCGCCATAGAAATACCATCATTGGCATTACGCTGAGCTACTGTTAGACCATTTACCTGAGACGTTAGTCGGTTGGCAATTTGTAAACCTGCAGCATCGTCTTTTGCGCTATTAATACGCAAACCAGATGATAGTCTCTGCATTGAGGTTTCAAGTGCCATGCTAGATTTAGATAGATTGCGTTGCCCATTAAGTGATGCAACATTTGTATTTACGCTTAAAGCCATTTTACCATCTCCTAGTTTCAATCAGAATGTGGTTCAAAATATTTAAGCAAAAACCACACTTTCTATGACTAGCTAAATGCATTAGTTGTGCCAACTAACAAAAAAAAGTTAAACCCCTGTTTTATAACAACTAAATCGGTTTTATTGCGGCTTTAAATTGAGGGCTAGCGTTTTTTTGACAGAAGAGAAAAAAGGGGTGACAGTTTTTTGCCGCCTTGTTAAGGCAAGTTATTACCTATTTTTGTTAAAGTAATAACCTGCCTTGGATGGTATTTATAAATAATCGAATAATGAAAGTTTAGCCAAGCGACCAAAAGTCGCCATCGATCTGTCTAAACCTGCCTCCTGTTTAGCGAGTTCACTAATGGCTGCAGCAGGATCAATTTCAATTAAGCTCGCTCTGTTGTCTTGATTATTAATATCTAAAGCACTGTTTGAATCGGTCACACGCTCCACCACGTTCATACGCCCACCAAGACCAGCCTGAGTAAACACAATTTGCTCACTGGCATTTTTAAGCTGAATTAACCCATCCGATAACGCTTGGTTAATTTGCGCTCCATCAAGTTGTTTGTTATTTAGACTAGTGATCAGATCTTCCAGCGTATTAAGTACATTTTCTTTACCTGGCTTTTCAAGGGTAAAATCAAGTTGGCCGGGGGCTACACCTTCAAGTTGAATTTCCATACCGGCAAATTCAATCGGCTCATCGGTTACTTCACCAGTAACAGGTGGTACTAGAGGATTACCATCGCGTAATATTTCATATTGATCAGGCGCTGAAGGCGTTGCACCAGGGATAACATTAACGTTATAGGTATTGATCGTTGGAGAAATAAGCGGATTTGGGTCTGAGTTATAATTATCTTTATGAAAGCGATCAAACTCGCCTTGGTTTTCAACATAAACAGTCCCTGCGGTAATGCCGCCTGATGGCGCTCCATCATTCGACACGACATCAAGACGTGCATCTACGCGTTCAAATACATTAAAACCATTATCACTTGACTTGATCTCAACCCCTTTTGCGATCGTCACTTCATGCTGGCCTTGATCGCCTTGGTATTCGTATTTGCCATTAGTGCTGTTAAATGTATAGGTTTGAATATCGTCTTGATAGCCAGAGAATAGGTATTTCCCCCCTTCTGATTGACTATTCATTAAGTTAAGCAGCGATTTTTGCAATTCTTTTAGTTCACTGGCAACTGAAGCCAAATCACTTTGACCTAACGAACCATTGCCCGCTCGTATGGTTAGCATTTGCGCCTCTAAAATAGTGTCGTTCATACCTTTAAGTATGCTTTCTTCGGTTGATAAGCGACCATTTAGCTGCTTTATATTTTTAGTTAACTGCTCATTGGTTTCTATTTTATTGGTGTACAACATCCCTTGCGATATAGCAGCTGGGTTTTCAGAGGTACTCAAATACTTTTGACCTGTGTTTGCTCGCTCTAAAGCGCCTGCAACGCCCTGTTGATTATCTAAAATTTTATTAATTTGACTTTGATACATTAAATTATTTGATAAACGCATAATTACCTCGCCGCACTCAATAAGGTGTCAAAAATAGCTCTCGCTGCAGTTAATACTTGAGCTGATGCAGCATAAGATTGCTGGAAACGCAGCAAATTAGCCGCCTCTTCATCTAAGTTTACGCCCGACAACGATTCGTACCAGGCTTCTGATTGTTGTGCTAAAGCGTCGAATGCAGCCCCGTTGGTTTTTGCTTGACTGGTTACTACACCAACATCGGTTACTAACCCAGCATAGGCTTGATTCAACGTTTTATGATTATCAGCTGAGGCGCTCGCCACTACATTTTGACGTACTAAATCGGTGTTTTGTAAGTCAGCAAGTTTTTGACCATTGCGGTTATCATCAAAACCGCCTTCATTAAATTCTAAATTAAAGGTATCGCCCGTTGCTGGTACGCCTTCAATATTAAAATCAAAGCCATAACCATCGTATGGTGGCCCGGCTTGAGCGAGTATATTGTTAGCAGGCGGTGTAACCGTAAACGTAGTTGTGCCATTACCATCAGTAAGTTGATATTCGTTAGCATTGGCTGTTTTAACAATGCTTATAGGGCCATTTGCTAAATCCAAAGGATTACTAAAACTGCCAGTAGTTACATCGCTCACATTACCCGGTGAAATACTGCCTGTGCCTGTATTATCAAGGCCGTCTGCTGTTCTAATTGGAGAGGCCAATGCAATGTCTTCGCCCCGACCTGTTGTCAGCGATATATTACCTGCCGCGCCACTATTAAGTTTTACCTGAAATTGGTCACCGACATTACCGGCTCCGGTTACGTTTAGCTCTAAACCAAACGACTCCCCGCTGGTGATAGCTGCTGAATCGATAATGCCACTGGGTGGGATAGTTGCTAAAGAGGCTGTGCCTAAAGGTTCACCTTTATTATCAATTGGCTGAATACTTACTTCGTTAGGATTACCTGTATATGTAATCACAAAGTCACTGGCTGGCAGTTCACTGCCTTTACCTGCCTCAACGGTTGCTGACATATTAGCTGTTCCGGTGTTTGCTTGATAAACAAAAGCACTGACCGTTGGGATATCAAAAATATCCCCTCCGAGCTCACCGTTTGCATCCATACCTAGACGGTTTTGCTGATTAAACGAATCAGCAAGCGCAATACCCATCTGGCCTATTTGATTTTGTGCAGGCACCAAAATATCGTCTCTAAATGCCAATAAACCGCCAATTTTACCTTTGAGTTTAGTAGGGTCTATATCTAATGGCACAGCCTTACCGCCATTTACATCTAAACGTAGCTCTTTAAAGTTAGCATCAGGATCGCCACTAATCGAAAATAAGTTAAATGACCCATTTTGCATAACAACCGCTTCACCTGTACCCATAAACACTTGTTTTTCACCATTAGGGCCATCAAGTGTTTCTATATCAATCAGCTCAGATAAATCACGTATTGCTTTATCACGCTCATTGTAAGCTGAGCTCGCATCGGCTTCGTTTTTAGTACCATGAACACCCGCAATTTCTTGATTTAACGAACTAATACTTTCGATTAACGTATTCGCCTCTTCTGAAAAAATCTCTAATTGCTCATTAACCACCGCTTTTTGCTCTGAAACAATACCTGCAAGCCTGTCCATTTGATCAATCAGGTTTTGCGCATCACTCATCACCAACGAACGAGCAACTGTTGATGAAGGTTGATTAAGAGCTTCTTGCACGTTATTAAACATTGAGTTGATACTAGTTGATAAGCTGTTTGATTTTTCTGAAAAAATTTGATCAACCCGACTCGCTTCACTAACAAATTGATCAAAAAAACTTTTATTTGAAGTATCTCGGTTTAATTGCTTTTGCGCAAACTCATTCAATAAACGATACGTTTGACCACGGCCTACCTGATTATCAATCATGGTGGTAAATTCGGTGCGCTCACGTACATACCCTTCGGTATTAACATTTGCAATGTTTTTACTTGTCGTTTGCAATAACTCAGAGTTTGCTCTTATTCCTGAATTAGCAATATTTAATAAATTAAACGACATGTTACTCTACTCCCTGGCGGATCACGCTTGTGGCGATATTCTTCAATTCGTTACTGTTCAGCACTCTTTTTATTTTGTCTGCATAGTTAGGATCGGTTGCATAACCAGCTTGCTGTAAAGAGTCTAAAAATTTATGCGGCTTTGCCGTATTGTTTAATGCATCTTGATAGCGCGGGTTCTGTGTTAAAAAATCCACAAAATCATTCACGCTATCTTTTATCGAATCATACGCTCTAAAGCTTGCTTGCTTTTTAACTGCAGCACCTTGCTCAAACTCTAAAGTGACTTTACTGGCCTTTTCACCCTGCCAACTTTTATCTGACTTAATATTGAATAAATTGTTTGAGCTATTACCATCACCTTTACTAATAATATGTTTACCCCAGCCAGTTTCTAATGCTGCTTGTGCGACCATAACCGCCGGATTTAAACCAATTTTTTTAGCCGCTGTTTTTGCGTGTTCCCACACGGTGCTTACAAATTCCTCAGCATTTTCAAATGTGTCAGACGCTATGTTTTGTTTGCTTTTTTCAGTTGAATCAACGAGCGGTACTTTTTCAGTGACCTTTTGGTTTTCTTGATGAGGTAAGGTGCCACCCGCACGTTGGTCACTAAAGAAATCTGACGTTGTGCGAAGAACAGAGCCTGGCATAAAGTTTTTTCCATCTGGCGATAATTGCTGCACAATTAAATCTGCAAGACCTAAAGAGCCATTTGATGAAAGCTCGGTAGCCATCTGTTGGTCGTGCATTTCTTCAAAAAACTTCACGCCACTAGCATTAAACGGGCTTTCTTTATCTTCGAAAGCTTCATTGGCTTTGCGCATACTTTTAAGCAGCATTTGGGTGAAAATAGCTTCAAATTGTGCCGCTGCTTTTTTTAACGCCGCTTTAGATGCATCGGTTGATGCATCACCGCTGTTTAGAGCATCTCGACGCAAAGAGTCTAAGTTGCCTAAATCAAAAAAGTTTTGTTTATCTAGATGATTTGTTTCCATCAGCTTTTTGACACAATAATTAATAATACCTAAAGCAATGCAATAATTGAGCCAGCGAGACTTTCAAGGGTAGGAGTAAGAAGGAATAAAAAGTAAAAAACACCGCAATAAAATTTTAAACGGTGTTTTTTAAAAAGATTAAATTACAACAAGTTGACCATTAATTGCACCGGCTTCTTTGAGCGCTTCAAGAATAGCCATTAAATCACCCGGGGCAGCTCCTACTTCATTAATTGCACGTACTAAGTCATCAAGACTTACACCAGGGTCAAATACAAAAGCGCGTGAATCATCTTGATTAACATCAATAATACTTTGCTGAGTAACCACGGTTTCACCCTCTGCTAAAGGATTTGGCTGCGCTACATTTTGTTGTTCCGCAATCGTTACTGTTAAACCACCGTGGGTAATTGCCGCAGGTTGTAATTTTACATTTTTACCTATAACAATGGTGCCAGTACGTGAGTTAACAATTATTTTTGCCGAAGTATCCGCTGGTTTAAACTCTAAGTTTTCAAGAGTTGATAAGTACGATACGCGCTGCGAGGCATCACGTGGGGCAATAACGCGAATAGAGGCTGCATCGAGTGCTTGAGCGCTATTTGGACCAATTAAATCATTAATAGTTTTCTCTAAACGTTTAGCAGTAGTAAAATCAGGGCGGTTTAAATTAAAAGTAATATAGTCATTTTGCATAAATGGGCTTTTAACAGCACGCTCAACGGTTGCACCATTTGGCACGCGTCCTACCGTTGGCGTATTAATCACAACGCGACTGCCATCAAGCCCCTCAGCACCTAGGCCACCTACAATTAAACTGCCTTGAGCGATGGCGTAAACATTACCATCAACCCCTTTTAAGAATGTTTGTAATAATGTGCCACCGCGCAAGCTGCCTGCACTGCCAATCGATGATACGGTTATATCAATAGTCTGCCCTGGCTTTCTAAATGGCGGGAGTTCAGCATGAACAGCAACCGCTGCAACATTTTTAATTTTTGGCTTTAAACTAGCTGGTAACGTAATACCAAAACTATTGAGCATGCCTTTAAAGCTTTGCTCGGTAAAACGGCTTTGCTCACCAGTTCCCGGTAAACCCACTACCAATCCATACCCGACTAATTGGTTTGAGCGCACCCCTTCGACCATAGATACATCTTTAATTCGCTCAGCACTGGCAGTAAATTGCCAGCCTAGTAGCACCATAAAACAAAAAACTTTAAAACCATTCATGTCGAATGTCCTCTAAAAGGGAAACAATGAGCTACTAAAGAAACGCGTTAACCAACCCGGGCTTTGTGCCTCTTGAGTTTGACCCTTACCTGAATACTGAATACGTGCATTCGCAATTCGATTAGACTCAACAGTATTATCGGCATTGACATCTTGCGGACGCACTAACCCTTCTAGGCGAATAAATTCTTCACCGGTGTTTAACGTTAGCCATTTTTCACCGCGAATTACTAAATTACCATTTGGTAGTACTCGCATCACGTTAACCGAAATATCGCCAACTAAGCTGTTTGATTGATTTGATTTTGAGTCACCTTTAAATGAGGAGTCACTACCAATACCAAATTGAATACTATCGCCACCAATATTTACCGGCAAACCACCTAAGCCAATAACAGGGTCGAGGCTGGCATCGGTTTCTTTATCTGTTTCAGTTTTAGCTGCTTTAGTCGCTTGGGTCGACTCTTGTAATTTAACAGTAATGATATCGCCTGTTCGCAGTGCTTTTTTATCGGCATATAGGTCATTCGATAATTGTGTGCTGAACAAAGAGCCGGTTGCGACTACTGGCTCCATATTAGGCTCTGGATACATAGGTGCATAATAGGGATCGTCTTGTACTACCTCATTATTTTGTGTAGCTACACAACCACTTAATAGTAAAGTCCCTACTGTAAATAACATAACATTACGCATACAACCCCCCAAAACTATAACTGTTGATTGATATAACTCATCATTTCATCAACGGCTGAGATCACTTTTGAGTTCATCTCATAAACGCGCTGCGTTTCAATCAAATTAACTAATTCTTCGGTCACATTTACATTTGATGTTTCCAGTGAACCTTGAATAATCGTGCCTAAACCTTCAACACCCGGGTTACCTTGAACAGGCGCACCGCTTACCGCGGTTTCGGTATATAAGTTTTGCCCTATAGGCTCAAGGCCCGACGGATTAATAAAATCACTAATCGTGATTTGACCAATAACCACGTTTTCGGCCTGACCTTTAACGCGAACTGACACTTCACCATCTTGAGATACGGTGATCGACTGTGCATCGTCAGGTACATTCATTTCAGGCTGAACAACATAACCAGCGCCCGAGGTTACAACACGCCCGTCGCCGTCGGTAGTAAACTGGCCATTACGCGAATAAGCAATATTGCCATCTGGCTGTAATACTTCAAAAAAGCCAGGACCTGAAATCATCCAATCTAATGAATTTTCAGTGGTGAGCATATTACCTTGCGAAAAGTTTTTTTGGTTAGCCACCACCTTAGTACCCGCGCCAAGCATTAAGCCTGACGGCATTTCGGTGTCTTGCGATGAGCGACCGCCTGGTTGATTAATATTTTGGTAAAGCAAGTCTTCAAAAATAGCGCGGCTTTTTTTGTAACCCACTGTACTGGCATTCGCTAAGTTATTTGATATAACCGATATATCAGTTTGTTGAGCGTCAAGCCCTGTTTTACTTATCCATAATGCTGGATTCATAATAATATCCTCACGTTAAAGTTAAACGATGCGCATCAGCTGTTCTTGACGTTCGTCAATCTCTTCAGCTGTTTTCATCAGTTTTACTTGTAATTCAAATTGGCGTTGGTGACTGATCATATCGACCATTTCATGCACAGGGTTTACATTCGACTTTTCTAATGTGCCACCTAATACTTGTACATTGGCTGATGTTTCAACTATTTGGCCTGGTTTAGCTCTAAATAAGCCATCGTTACCCTTCTCGAGCGTGGCGTTGTTTGCATCAACCACTTTTAGCCGATCAACTTCTTCTAAAAAGTTAGCCGGTGCACCTTGAGGGCGTACTTGAATAGTGCCATCTTTGCTAAATTCAATTTTTTCAATCGGTACAGGTAATATGACAGGCCCACCTTCGCCAATAACTTGACGACCGTCGCTGGTAGTCAACATACCTTCAGCAGTGATATTTAACGAGCCCACTTTTGTATAGGCTTCATTACCAGAGGCATCCTGAACACTCAGCCAGGCGTTATCGCTCATAGCGATATCAAGGCTGCGACCTGTTTCCACAATACCGCCCGATGTCATGTTAGATCCTGGGCGCTCTTGCATAGCAAAAACACGAGTCGGCAAACCTTCACCGAAAGCCTGCATTGATCGCGCTTGCGCAAAATCAGATTTAAACCCAGTGGTATTCGCATTTGCCAAATTATTGGCTTTAAGAGCAAGCCCTTGCATGCTTTGTTTAGCGCCAGATGCCGCTATGTAGACCATTTTATCCATAACATCGACTCATTAAGAAATCTATATACGGGTAAATGCAATATAAGTGCCAGATTAAATTAAAGCATAAATAAGATTATAAGAGAGGAATAAAAAAGGCTGCATTAAGCAGCCTTTATAAATCAAAATATGATTATCGGATCTGTAAGATATTTTGTTGAAGTGTTGAATTCACTTCAAGCGCACGAGAGTTTGCTTGGAAGTTACGCTGCGCACTAATCAAATCAACCAGCTCTGTGGTTAAGTTTGTATTTGATTGCTCGAGCGCTGAAGAATTGACTTTGCCTAAAGTTCCTGTTCCCGGTTCTCCTGCTATAGGCTCACCTGAGGTTAAACTTTTTTTCCATGAAGTATCACCCACCTGTTGTAAACCTTGTGAGTTTGCAAATCTAACCATGGCTACTTGACCCAAATATGAAGTGTCGCCATTACTGTACGATGCAACGACTTTTCCATCAGTACCAATGTCAATACCCGCTAAGCGACCCACTGTCGCACCATCTTGCTCTAGTGCTTTTACTTCAAATCGATTTGCATATTGAGTAGGTATTTTACCTGCAGTACCTGCCTCGTCGCGCCACTGAATTGCAATGTCATTAAACTGTGCACCGTTGGTTAATAATCCTGAAAAGTTAGCAGTATTTAAATTTACATCATCAAAGGTACTTCCTGTAATAGGTGCGCCATTGGTTGTTTCTGGCGTACCGCTTGCGTTAAATCCAAACGTACTAAGTGGGCTTGGAGTTGCCGTTGCGGCACCGGTAGCATCAAATGGTTTTTGATCCAATGTACCATGCACTTGCCATTCGTTTGGTGCAGTTTTAACAAAATAAAACTGCATTACATGCGGCTCACCTAGTGAGTCGTAAACTGTGGTTGAAGTCGAAGAGTTATAAGTAGTGCCATCTGTTGCATCAAATGGCACAGCTATAACATCGTCACGCGAATCAACATTGAACGACGTATAAACGTTTGAAGTAGAGCGCGGAGAGCCTGATGAATCAGGTATTTGCAATGCAGAAGATGTACTTAAACTAACCGAAGTGGTACTGCCTGTAACCTCATTCACCGGAAAACTCTGTAAGAAGTTTCCTTTAGCATCAACTACAAAGTTGTCTTTATTAAGCTTAAACGCACCTGCGCGAGTATAACTAAAATCTAAAGAGCCTAAGTCATTACTTGTTGCAAAGTAACCCTCACCTGTGATCGCTAAATCCAGAGAGTTATTAGTAAACTGCAGCGACCCTTGATGAAACTGCTGGGCAACCATGGTGGTTTGCACACCATCACCATTTTTCGTTTTACCTGCGCTAAATACCGAAGATGCGTATACATCAGCAAATTCAGCGCGAGACTCTTTAAAGCCCGTGGTATTTACGTTGGCAATGTTATTGGCGGTAACATCTAAATCTTTTTGTGCGGCAGCAAGGCCTGTTAATGCAATATTGAAGCTCATAATTAACCTCTAACCTAAAAGTATTTAGCCCGATGGCTAAAAAATACATAAAATCTATTACGCGATTTCTGCGACATCAGTCAGCCTAACCGCACCTTCTTTTGTGTTAATAATAATGCCGCTTGAGCCATTAATATTAACACTTTCAATATTTTTGAATGTAGCTAATGGAAGGCTTGAAAATTCCCCATTTGTGCTACCTTCTGCTTTGATGTTGTATTCACCAGGTGGTAGCCGTTCACCCGCTTCATTTTTACCATCCCATGCAAAGCGAATGGCTCCTGCGGGCTGAGTGCCTAAATCTATAGTTTTAACCAACTGCCCGGATGCATCTTCAATGCGGATCATTAAACTATCGACTGGCTTTTCAGCTACAACAGAACCTCTTGATTCACCCGACTCATTAAGCTCAAGTGTATTCGATTCCAACAGCGCTTGTTTGCCAACCAGTGTTGATGCTTGCAATGCCGAATTTGATGTCATCGACGCAGCTAAAGACTCAAAATTAGAGTTTAAATTTGATATTCCTTCAGCCATGGTAAAGTTTGTCATTTGTGCAATCATCTGATCGTTATCAGCTGGTTTGCTGGGATCTTGATATGACAACTGCTGTGTTAACAACGAAAAGAAATCTTCTTGGGTTAACGCATCACTATCCTCTTTTTGTGGCACTTGCTTATCTTGCCAACGTAAAGAGTCCATGTAGGATGAAGAAGTACTAATATCGTTACTCATGAGCTACCCTCAGTTACCGCTGACCTAACAGCAGTGTTTTACTTAACATTTGCTTAGCTGCATCAGCAACTTGAACATTTGTCTGATAAGAGCGAGACGCAGAAATCATATTTGCCATCTCCTCAACAACATTCACGTTGGGTTTATAAATGTAACCATTTTCATCCGCACTCGGGTGGTTTGGGTTATATTCAATTTGTAGTGGTTTATCACTCTCAACCACTCCTAACACTTTCACACCAACGGCAGAGCCCTGTGGGTTGCTTGCTGACGCTGACGCTTTTGTTAGCTCCGCAGCAAATACAGGTTGTCGCGCTCGGTACGTTTCATTTTGTGAAGAGCTAATTGTATTGGCATTAGAGATATTACTTGCGGTGGTATTTAATCGCACGTTTTGCGCGCTCATACCCGAACCTGCAATATCAAACACATTATATAAACTCATAATTAGGCTCCTTGACTACCGAGGGCTTTTTTCAGGCCTTTAAATTTACCATTAAGAAACTGGACACTGGCCTGATACTCCATAGCATTCTGTGTATACAAGTTCCGTTCCACTTGTATATCAACAGAGTTACCATCACCTGTATCTGTTTGATTTGGCGTACGAAATAGTTCATTTCCACCTACACTACGAGTACCACCGGCAATGTGTTTTTCGTTGGTTCTTACCATCGTATTGCCGCTTAGTTGGTTAGACTTTGCCGTTTTTAATGCTGAGGCAAAGTCGATATCTTTTGCTTTATAGCCGGGCGTATCAGCATTTGCGATATTAGTAGCGAGCATTTCTGCTCTTTGCGAACGGATTAACATCGCATGCGGATGCACGCCTAATGCTTTATCAAAACTGATAGCCATAACTATCTCCAAAAAATTGACTTAGTACCAATAAAGCAATAAGTAAGCCAGCAATGAAAATAGTGACGATAAAAACAAAAAACGACGCTATAGCGCCGTTTTTAGGAGGGGGGGGGGTGTAAACGGTAGTTATTTTTTTTGATAAATAATCCCGGGGTTACAACGCACCATATCAAATTCGGTACTCAAACCAGACATAGATTCCGACGCACCTAAAAATAAATACCCCTTAGGGTTAAGTGCTTGAGAAAATTGTGCAATTATTTTGGCTTTCACCTCAGGTGAAAAATAAATTAAAACATTACGGCAAAATATAATATCGAACTTACCCATCAAAGCGTACGAGTCGAGTAAATTTAAATGCCTAAAGCTCACTTGCTTTTTCAATGAGTCAACCACTTGTGCCATACCATTGCCGCTATCTTTAAAAAACTTCTTACGACGCTCAGCAGATAGCCCACGGGCCAGTGCCAATGCATCATATTCAGCGTGTTTACACATATCCAGCATGGTATTTGAGATGTCAGTACCCACTATTTGTGCACCCATTTTTAAAACACCAGGACTACTTGATTGAAACTCAGCAACCGACATAGCAATTGAATAAGGTTCTTGCCCTGAAGAGCTCGCAGCAGACCATATTTTTAATGGCCTATTTAACGCTTTAAATTCAGGGAATAATCTGGTTTTGAGCAACTCAAATGGGTATTGATCTCTAAACCACAATGTTTCGTTGGTTGTCATGGCATCAACAACAGCAGCGCGCAATTGACGCTCATGCACGCCAAGTGTTTTGCTAACCAGTTCAGATAACGATTCAACATTAAATCGAGACATTAATGGTGCCAAGCGACTTTTAACCAAATACTGCTTATTTTCACCTAAAACAATACCGCACTGTTGTTCTAAAAATAAGCGAAATTGATCGTATTCTGTTTGCTGCAAATCTTTATTAGTCAAATCAATAACACCTATGTTTATTAATCACAATGAACCCACTTATTAACGGCTGTAGCAAGCTCGTCTGGATTAAATTTTGCAATAAAATCGTCAGCCCCTACTTTTTCAATCATTGCTTGGTTGAACACACCACTTAACGATGTGTGTAAAATCACATGCAATGGTGCAAGTTTGGGATCTGCTTTAATTTCTGCAGTGAGTGTATAACCATCCATTTCTGGCATTTCTACATCTGAAATAAGTAACCCTACTCGCTCTGTAATATCGTTAACACAATCAAGCTCTGCAATTTCTTTTAGTCTTATTAAAGCTTCTTTACCATTTTTAGCAAGTTCAGTAGTTACACCTAAAGGTTCTAACGCTCGTTTAACCTGATTTCGTGCCACGGCCGAATCATCGGCAATAAATACAATTCTTTCGCCTAAGTCTTTTTGTATATTACCTTGCGAGGCAACATCATCACTCACGGTAGTATTGACAGGACAAATTTCGTTTAGGATCTTTTCTACGTCGAGTATTTCAACCAGCTCATTTTCAATTTCAGTTACGGCAGTTAAATAAGAATAGCGGCCCGCTCCTGATGGCGGTGGCATTATTTTTTCCCAGTTCATATTAACAATCCGCTCAACACCACCAACTAAAAAGCCCTGCACTGTACGGTTATATTCTGCAATAATAATAAAGCCATCTTCTATGCTTTTAATAGGACGACCACCTACTGCCATTGATAAGTCAATTACCGAGATTGTTTGGCCACGGATATGTGCTACACCACGAATGTAAGCGTTAGATTTTGGCATGCTGGTTAATGGCGGGCATTGAAGAACTTCTCTTACCTTAAACACATTAATGCCAAAGCGCTGACGTCCGTTAAGCTTAAATAACAATAACTCTAAGCGGTTTTGCCCAACCAACTGAGTACGTTGGTTTACTGAGTCTAAAATACCGGCCATTTAAATCTCCTAAGAAAACAAATATAAGGAACGATAATTGCTTTCAATTAATAAAGCGTCATAACACAACGGGGGCGTCTAAATTCTGACGCAAAATATTTATACCCTGTTTGCAACCATAAGCATAGTCGAAACATTATGAGTTTGTTAAAAAAAACCAGAAGATACAGTGTTTTTTATTTTCTTGCTAGCCTCTGCTTCACTTTGCCACTGAAGGCTCAAGTATTTAGTAAAGAATCACTACAGGAAATGGCTGTATCTTATGTTGCTCAAAAAGCAGTAACTACAAATGACAACAAAATACAGTTTAGCGCGTTACCGCTAGATACCCGCATACCCGATCGCCAGTGTAACTCTGAGCTAGAGCTAGTAACGCCAAGTGAGCCCCCATTTAATCGTCAGGTCACCATTCAAATAAAATGTAACGATAGTGACAACTGGGCACAATACGTTCATGTGAGAATCACTGAATCAGCACCTGTTGTAGTTGCTACTACCAATTTAGCACGAGGTGAAGTGATTACTCCATCCCATTTAAGTATTGATATGCGCCCTGCGCACTTTATACGTGTTCAGTATCTTGATGATCCTGCGCAACTTATTGGTAGCCGCAGTAAACGTAATATTCGTGAAGGTATGCCTGTACTACTCAATCAAATTTGTATGGTTTGCAAAGGCGACTCTGTCAATATTTTTGCCAATATTAAAGGGTTAAGAGTAAAAACCACGGGTGTTGCATTAGAGGATGGAACCTTAGGTGAACAAGTACGAGTTGAAAACAAAAAAACAGGTAAAGTTTTAAATGCGCGAGTAGATGGTGTAGAGTCTGTGCAGGTAAATATTTAATGTAAATTTATGCTAAAGTATCTTTAGTAAATGCCGATATAAAGGCATCAGTTGGGTAATAAACGGGTTTTTATCATGGTCGGTCAAGTAAACAAATCAAATCAACAGCCTGGTGTTTTAACAAACACTCAACAGCAAAAAGTTGATTTAAAAAGAGATAATGCAAATACGCAGGCTGCGCAAACGCCTTCGCCTAAAGCTGCAAGCGATTCGGTGAGCCTAACACCGCAAGCCAAGCAATTAAAATCTTTACAAGAAAAAGCAGAGCAGTCTTCTGGTTTTGACAGCAACAAAGTTGCTGAGCTTAAAAAAGCAATTACCGAAGGCAAGTATCAAATAGACAGTGAGAAACTTGCCAAAAATTTAGCAGACTTCGAGTTTAATGTTTATGGCTGATCACAATAGTTTAATTACGATTAAACTAAACGAACAAATAAATTGTTTAACAACCTTGAGTGAGCTTCTTACTCAAGAACTTGATGCTATTGCCTCACGAAGAGGCGAAGGTTTAAAAGAAATTGCCCAACAAAAAATGTCTTTTTTAACCAGCATAAGCACCCTAGATAAAGAACTCAGTAAACTGATTGCCAGTAATGATCAGCAAACAGATGAAAACGCTGACTTAATAAAGCTAACTCGAGAAAAGCTTGAGCAGTGTCAAAAACAAAATGAAGTTAACGCTCATGCAGCGCACCAGGCGCAGTTAAGTGTAAAGCAATTAAAGGGTATTTTAATTGGCGCACCTTCGTCTATGACCTACGATCAAGCCGGTAGCGTAGTTAATACTGACAACAGCATTGTGCGTAACCTAAAAGCCTAAAGAATACTCATAAAAAAACGCCTAAACGATTATTCGTTTAGGCGTTTTTTTATGAGTAATAATTTGTCGGTTAGTAATAACTTGTCGCTTAGTAATAAGTGACTTTTTTCACTTCCCGTGGTTTTATCTCACCGATGTACAAGTCGTGTACGCGCTTCATATTAAGCTCAAGCTCAGTAATATACATATCATTAACGGCATAGGTTTTTATAATTTGCGCGCCTTTTATAATACCTTGCACTTTACTCTGTAAATAATCATCTTGGGCAACAGAGCCTGCGACGGTTGTGCCTGCGGTAATTTTTTGCCCGTACACTTGTTCCGTTAGTTCGCGGTATGCTTCTAGCTTGGAGGCTTTAATTGCCATAAGCTGTTTTTGAGTGTCATTACTTCCCGACTGCAAACTAATGGGCGCGTACCCTATTGCTTTTAATACAGGGTAATTATTTGGCTCAACATATTTATATTCAACGTGCTTATCAAATATATTGCTACAACCGCTTAACGTTAAGCAGCCTAATGTGATCATTAATGGCATTACTCGCATCATACAGGGCCTTTAAAAACTAATTAAACTCAGTTATGCACGTTTAATGCCAGTGATACCTATATTCTGTAACAACAAATAATAGTGGTACATTACTTGCTGAGACTCATTAACGCTAACGTTTAATTGGAGTAAGAGTATGAAGTCGTTTTTAAAAGCAGTATTGGCAGGATTAAGCACCACTGCTGTATTAACGTTTTCACCTTTTACCCACGCTCAGTGGTATGAGTCTACAGGCCATGCGGTTATTCAAAATAGCGACATTCCCGGTGCAAAGGCCGCTGCAATAAAAGATGCGATTACCCAAGCCCTTGTATTCTCTGGTGCGCGGGTGAGCTCGGTGCAAACACTTGTTGATGGTGTTTTAACCCAAGATCAGCTAAAAATAAGTAGCCAAGGCGAAATTCAAAAAATAGAGCTCGTTAGCGAAAACCGCAGCAATGATGAATTTGCGATTACCTTACGCCTAGATATTTTTGCACAAACCGAGCAATGCCCGCAAAGCAACTTCAATAAATTTATAGCTGTGACGCAAAGTCAATTAACAAATCGCGAACACGCTAGAATGGGTCAAATATTTGACATTAATAAAGCAGTAAGCAAAAACATCTACACGTCACTGCAAAAATCAAAAATGAGTGCTATACCGGTTGCCTATTTCAATAAAGCGATAAAAGTCGATACCTATTTTAATCAACAACATGACTACTCTAACAGCCAGTTAGAGGAAATTTCATCGCGCAGTAACGCACAATATGTGCTACTGAGCCAAATTACCAGTTTATCCACCAGCGATAAACTCAATAGCGACTATGCATTTTGGCAAGATGAAAGCTATCAGCGTCACTACCGAATAGAGTTTAGTTTATTTAATGGCACTACTTATGAGCCCTTGTGGCAACAAAGCTATCAAAGCCAAGCTATCTGGCCATTTGAAAAAACAGCTATTATTGATGTAAACAGTAATCGTTTTTGGCAGTCACCTTTTGGTCAAAGTATTAGTGAGATAAACCAAACCCTAAGTTACGATTTGCAAGCAGCCATGGCGTGCCTACCCACCCAAGGCAAAATTTTGCACATGGAAAATAATAAACTCGTTATTAACTTAGGAAAGGCACATGGCTTAGAAAAAGGCCAACAACTGAGTATTGCTCATCATAATTATTTAACAGACGCGCAAGGCAACACCATGCCGCATACTATAACCACTTTGAACCGTATTCGTGTAGAGCAGCTATATCAGCATAGCGCCATTGCCGTCAGTATTAATGATCAGCCTTTACCGGGCGTACAAATTAACGATATTGTGGAAGTTGCAACGCCCTAAAGTACTTGGGTTAGCTTAACTTTTAAATTATTGTGAGCGCTTAACCAATCTGCTAACTGCTCAACTCCAGATAAATGCGGGTAGTGCTTTCGACAGGCCAATACAATATTACGTTGCTGATTAGGAAAAATAGGCAAATAATGAATTCCCTCTCGGGGGATTGCAGCAAGTTTTGGCACAAACGTAACCCCATCGTCCATCGCCACCAGCGCTAATAAGGTTTCTAAGCTATTACCTTGATACTGGCTAGAAACATCCACTCCTGCCGAAAAACAAAACTGCTGGGCTTGATCTTTAAAGCAATGACCATCACTTAACATTAATAGGTTACTACCTTGAAGATCTTGCAGTGCTACCTTTTTATTTACAGCTAAAGCGTTATCAGCAGATACCGCAACTAAAAAGTCTTCTTTATATACATTAATAGTATGGTAATTTTTTAGCTCAGGCACATCCGCTAAAATTGCAAAATCCACCTCGCCACTGTCTAGCGCAGCTAAAATGGTAGAAGTTTGCATTTCAATAAACGAAAACTGACTTTGAGTAAATGCCGCTTTCATTGATGTAAGCAGTGTAGGTAGTAAATACGGGGCAATAGTAGGAATAATACCAATACTTAGTTTGCCCTGTAACGGCTGGTTAGAAGTAGCAGCCAGTTCTTTTAATATTTGAGTTTGCTCTAATATAAGGGTGATTTGTGTCAACAAACGTTCACCTTGGGTTGTTAAGGTAACGTGCTTAGTTGAACGGTCAAATAAGATAACCCCTAATTCTTGCTCCAGCTTTTTAATTTGCCCACTTAAGGTAGGCTGGCTTACAAAGCAGGCATCAGCCGCTTTACGAAAATGTTTAAAATGTGCAACGGCTTTTACATATTCTAAATCTTTTAAGTTCATATTCACACCCAACCTGATAGCTTATACCTATCAGTTTAATACAAACAAACGATTGGAACTATATTTAATTGTTCGCCATAATGGCTATCAACAAATCAAGAGGAACTAAAAACATGTTAAACAATATTGAAGGTCAAACAATCCCTAACGTTACATTTGCAACGCGTCAAAACGACGAATGGAAATCAGTAACTACTGATGACATTTTTAAAGGCAAAACAGTCGTTGTGTTTTCACTACCTGGTGCATTTACACCAACGTGTTCATCAACTCACCTACCACGCTACAACGAGTTAGCTGGTGTACTTAAACAAAATGGCGTTGACGACATTGTTTGTGTATCAGTAAACGATACCTTTGTAATGAACGCATGGGCTGAACATCAAGAAGCGCAAAACATTACCTTACTACCAGATGGTAACGGCGAATTTACTGACGGCATGGGTATGCTAGTTGATAAAAACGATTTAGGTTTTGGTAAGCGCAGCTGGAGATACTCTATGCTGGTTAAAGATGGCGTAGTAGAGAAGATGTTCATCGAACCAGATTTACCAGGCGACCCGTTTGAAGTATCAGACGCTGACACTATGCTTGATTACATCAACCCAACTCAAGTAAAACCAGAGGCGGTTACTCTATTTACTAAGCCTGGCTGCCCTTTCTGTAAAAAAGCAAAAGAGCTACTTACAGCTAAAGGCTTTGCTTTTGAAGAAATCGTAATGGGTGCTGGCGCATCACTTACCAGCCTTAAAGCGGTATCGGGCCGTGAAACCGTACCACAAGTATTTATTGGCGGTAAGCACATTGGCGGCTCAGACGATTTAGAAAAATACTTTGCTTAATTAAGTAAATAAGACAGGGGCTGCAACGCCCCTGTTTATTAAAGGAAAAACACTATGAAAGAACTGCAAACCGACGTTGTTGTTATAGGTGCAGGTACTGCTGGTTTAAGTGCCTACCGTAATGCAAAACAATTTACTCAAAACGTACTTATGATTGAATCAGGCCCATACGGTACAACCTGCGCACGTGTTGGTTGCATGCCAAGTAAGTTATTGATTGCTGCAGCAGAAGCCGCGCACTCAATAGAAATGGCACCTGCCTTTGGAGTTCACAGCTCAAAACCTGTTATTGACGGTAAAGCCGTTATGGCACGAGTTAAAAGTGAGCGCGATCGCTTTGCAGGATTCGTAGTAGAAGCCGTAGATGAAATACCTAGCGAAGATAAAATTCGTGGCTATGCACAGTTTTTAGACGCCAACCGCGTGCAAATAGATGAGCACACCATTATCACTGCTAAACGCTTTGTAATAGCAACAGGTTCACGCCCATCTTACCCTGGCGTATTTAATAACTTTGGCGACCGACTGATTATTAATGACGATGTATTCGACTGGGATGATTTACCAGAATCAGTAGCCGTATTTGGCCCAGGCGTTATAGGCCTTGAAATTGGCCAAGCGTTGCATAGATTAGGGGTAAAGGTAAAACTCTTTGGTGTAGGTGGTGCCATAGGCCCATTAACCGACCCAGTAGTTAAAGATTACGCTAATACTGTATTCGCAGAAGAATTTTGTGTTGATACCGACTCAAACGTTTCAGATATGAAACAAGTAGGTAATAAAGCAGAGCTAACCTATACCGACAAACAAGGTGTTAAACACACCGAGCAGTTTGACTATGTTCTGGCTGCAACCGGGCGAGTACCTAACACCGATAAACTAGGGTTAGAAAACACCGGCATAGAGCTTGATGAACGTGGCGTACCACTCGCTGATGCCCACACTATGCAATGTGGCAACTCCCACATATTTATTGCTGGCGATGCTAGTAACATGATCCCTTTGCTTCACGAAGCATCCGATCAAGGAACAATCGCAGGGCAAAACGCAGGCCGCTACCCTCATGTACGTGCGGGTTTACGCCGCGCTAAAATTGCCGCTGTGTTTAGCGACCCACAAATAGCCATGGTTGGTGAAAGCTTTAAAGAAATTAGCCAACGATTAGGCAGCTGTGAGTGCTTTGAAATAGGCGAAGTCAGCTTTGAAAACCAAGGCCGTAGCCGCGTTATGCTAAAAAACAAAGGCCACATGCGTGTGTATGCCGAGCACGGCACAGGCTTATTTTTAGGTGCTGAATTTATTGGCCCTCAAGCAGAGCACATTGCTCATTTATTAGCATGGGCTGTACAAAACAAAATGACTGTACCACAAATGCTTGATATGCCTTTTTATCACCCTGTTATTGAAGAAGGCCTACGCACTGCACTACGTGATTTAAACGCTAAATTAAAATTTGGCCCAGACATTATTAACCATTGTATGGAATGTGGCCCAGGCGCATAACACATCACTAATACACACTTGCAACTCAAAGCCAAAACCATTGTTTTGGCTTTTTTTATGTTAAAAACTGGTATATAAAATGGAGTTTAAACTGCTACACTCAGATTAATAAACAAACAAAAATGGACCGAAAATGAGCAATAATAAATATAGACTTGTCACTCGAAGCGATTTTGACGGCCTAGTGTGTGCCGTATTACTTAAAGATTTAGATTTAATCGACGATATTTTATTTGTGCATCCAAAAGACATGCAAGACGGTAAAATAGCCATTACCAGCAACGACATTACCACTAACCTCCCCTATGTTGCCGGTTGTCATATTGCATTTGATCACCACTTGAGTGAAACCGTTCGTAACGAAAGCGATATTAAAAACCACATTATTGACCCAGATGCGCCCTCTGCAGCACGCGTTGTATACGGCTATTATGGCGGTGCAGAGAAATTCCCTAATATTTCAACTGACATGATGGAAGCGGTCGATAAAGGGGATTCTGCACAATTTTCAAAAGACGAAATTTTAAACCCAACAGACTGGGTACTGATGAACTTTATTATGGATGCGCGCACAGGACTTGGCCGTTTTCGTGAATTCAAAATTTCTAATTACCAGTTAATGATGAAGTTAATTGACGCCTGTAAAGATCACAGCATAGAACAAATACTAGCAATGGAAGATGTTGCCGAGCGTGTTGCGTTATACCACGAGCACAACGCACAAGCTAAAGAGCAAATAGACCGCTGCTCATCAGTACACGACAACTTAGTGGTACTCAATTTAACCGAAGAAGAAACCATTTACGCTACTAACCGCTTCGTTATTTACGCCATGTTCCCCGAATGTAATATCTCAATACATAAAATGTGGGGGCTTAAAAAGCAAAACGTGGTGTACGCCATTGGTAAATCAATCACCAACCGCAGCTCCAATACTAATGTTGGCGAGTTATGCCTTAAGTACGGTGGCGGCGGCCATTTAAGTGCCGGTACTTGCCAAGTAGAAACTGACAAAGCTGAGCAGGTATTGAGCGAGCTGATTGCTACGATCACTAGTGATGGCTGAGTTATAGCCTCGGGGTTCGGGGTTCGGGGTTCTACAATATACTATTTATAAATTTATATGTCTGTTATTAATTATTAATTATG
>NZ_PNDI01000128.1:0-384 GCF_005887465.1 Pseudoalteromonas sp. S1610
AACTAAACTCGCTACCCATAACGCCAGCAGGCTCGGGACGAACCAAATTAAAAGTATCCAGTTAAATATTGGTGTTTCACAAACATAAAGACGAATTAATAAAGGATTATCATCCAAAGTTGTATTGATTAACAACAAGCCAGCTATCGCTGATAAAATAAAACCTGCAGAGCGGTATAACTTACCCAGCTGCCCTGCACTTTGCGCGCGATATAAATAAACGCAGCCTAAAGCAAGCAAGTTACAACTGAGCATTACTTGTTCATAAAAACTTAAACAAACCAGCTGAGGGTAGTGACCTGCCAGTTGATACGTGGTGTCGGTTTTAACAAATAACGCTAACAAATTCATATCTGCTAATTCCAGCAAATTTGTTTGATATGA
>NZ_PNDI01000129.1:0-213 GCF_005887465.1 Pseudoalteromonas sp. S1610
TTCTACGTTCCATTGGTCCTCTGCTTCGTCAAGGCTTACTAATGTACCTTCTACTGGTAGGTAGTTACCTTGTGGTAATTCAACAAAGTATTTAGCAGCTACTGAACGAGAATCAATATCATGATCTGATTCTTCAGTGATACCTACGATATCTGTATGGTTTAGCATGTCGTTGTATGCTATAGAAAAGAATGTAACGTGATCACCATCATT
>NZ_PNDI01000130.1:0-220 GCF_005887465.1 Pseudoalteromonas sp. S1610
CTGCAAAGGCATTTTCGCTTAACGTATCTGGAACGGGGGTAACAGCACCTACAATAGTCGCAGGGTCTGCACCTAATGCCCCCGAAACAGGGTAGCGCTGCCCAGGGTCGGCTGGACACCACTCTGGAAAATCAAGCGCGCCCCCCCGATCACATAACCAACGCAGCAAGATTTTATGTTTACCCAATAGCTGATGACGCTAAATCCCAAAAATTTGGCG
>NZ_PNDI01000131.1:0-333 GCF_005887465.1 Pseudoalteromonas sp. S1610
TTTAACCGTATTAAATCCGATTTAGAAGAATTAGCAGTTGTTGAATCTTTCCCTAATAGTGTTGAAGTACGTCAAAAGGTTATGATGATGGCTCCGGTTGCTAAAAAGTAATAATTAGGCGATAATACGCACCGAATTTAGCTCAGGTTTGCAAGTGCTATGAAAATGTCCAACTGAGTTAAACGGTTTTAAAGTAAAATTGCGGAATTTATATCGGGTTTTCACCGGAACAGAGCAGAAAGTGAGGCCTTTAAAGTTGAGCTATAGCAATATATCACACGAATGCATACTAATTTTAAAGCAATAAAATTGGAGTTATTTCAATGTCTTAAA
>NZ_PNDI01000132.1:0-258 GCF_005887465.1 Pseudoalteromonas sp. S1610
ACCATTAGCGCAAAGTATGACCAGAACTGCCCCGCTTCCCTTTAGAGTGATAAATGGAACTTCTGCTGGCGCAATTACTTCTGCGGCGTTAGCGGGATACGCTTCATGTATGCAATTAGCCGTTAGTAAGCTAGAGACAGTATGGTATAACGTTTCACCAGCTATGGGTTACAACAGTAAATTTTTGAGTTTTTTTGGTCATTTTAGCAATACTTATCGCTTATTTATGTATGCTAATGCTTTCTAGGCATAAGTATA
>NZ_PNDI01000133.1:0-242 GCF_005887465.1 Pseudoalteromonas sp. S1610
CGTCATATTCATTGGAGGCTTATTTTAGAATAAGTACGGCGGTTATTGTCAAAGTAGCTGCTCCTGTGCAAGTTCATCAATAACGTTGGTTAAAAGTGCTTTTAATTCACTGGGTACGGTTTCTCCGGCCCTATCTTTGGCGTTATTAAATGAAGGTTCTAGCAAATTAATGCGTTTGAGAATTTCCACAAAGCTTAAATACTCAAATAACGGTTCTGAAGAATTACTCACTTTCTGATCGC
>NZ_PNDI01000134.1:0-352 GCF_005887465.1 Pseudoalteromonas sp. S1610
TGAAAACGATATTATTCGCTTTGCGCTAATTAAAGAGCTTGCTCAACAAAGGAATTAGACAGTCATGTCTGATACATGAGAATCAGCAAATACATCAAAGTGAGTCTGATGTATTTATTAATATAAAAACTGGCGAACCTATTATTGCTAAGTTGCTGGGGGCGGCGGATGGGGCAAATTCAGCGAGTCGTAAACAGTTTAATATGGCGCTGCGCTTTAAAGATTACGATCACCATGCGTTAGTAGCGACAGTTAAAACCGAAGAGGCACATGCAAAGTCCGCACGCCAAGGAATTTGACCAACGGGGCCCCGAGCCTTTTTACCACTCAGCGTTGCTCATTCTCTGTCAAT
>NZ_PNDI01000135.1:0-318 GCF_005887465.1 Pseudoalteromonas sp. S1610
GTTACACGATGTTCGAAACGTGTGAGTTCCAGATTTAATAATAAATTCGCCAGCTAAATTGGATGCTTATGAATGGGAAAATTTGATACAGCACCCCCCAAAAGCCTGGGAAATCGTCAAAGGAACAGCTACTCCTGTAATTGATATTGCTGCTAACATTGCAATTGATCATCACGAACGTGGGGAAGGAGCAGGTTATCCACAAGCAAAAAAACAGCAAGAGATCAGTTTAGAGGGGGGAATTACTGCGATTGCGGATGTATTTGATGCGTTATGTTGTCGTCGTAGTTACAAAGAGCCTTGGAGCATGGATGAAGC
>NZ_PNDI01000136.1:0-329 GCF_005887465.1 Pseudoalteromonas sp. S1610
GAAAGTAAACCCATAATGCGGGTTTTAAATTAAGCTGTTTTTCTGTCCGGTTAAACTCTAAGCGGCTCTTTTGACCAAAAAGCATTATAGATACTCCTAAAAAGAAGCTTACCGCAGTCGCGAAGAAACTCCTTTCCCCTCCTTCGCTGGCCTCGGTCAGCACGATGGTAATAATTCCAGGTATAAGCATAATAAACGCAAAAATTTAGCTTCTCAATTCGCGTCTTGAGGGAATTGATTGAATTACCACATTGATCTGTTTTGAGAACTTTATTTACAAGCTAGGATAGATTGTTATATTCCATTACTTCAACCTTAAAAGTTAATTA
>NZ_PNDI01000137.1:0-346 GCF_005887465.1 Pseudoalteromonas sp. S1610
TTTGATAGCGTGCGCGGTAATATAGGGGTACGTGTTGTACGCACGACAACCATGACATCATCAACCGATCTATACACATAATTGCTGGATCATACTGACGATGAAAGCGGGCAGGACGGTAACCGGAGACCATAGAAGTGATAAAGATTATCCACTCAGTACTCAAGAGAATACCCAACCCCAAATTTTACCAAGCTTTAATATTGCAAGGGATGCCAGCGAAGATATTGTTGTGCGCGGCCCGATTGCTAAAGTAATGTCTCGCCCTGATTATTCCGATTTAGGCGCACAACAACGCTTTACGTTTGGCTCAGATGAGTGGGCCGACGACAGGTCAGAATTTAAT
>NZ_PNDI01000014.1:0-64574 GCF_005887465.1 Pseudoalteromonas sp. S1610
ATTTGTTCAAACTAGGGGCAATTTAATCGCGGCGCGAGGTTTGTAACCTAGTGGGCTAAGTCAAAACCGAGCAACAAAGAGTAAATCGCCCCTAGGCAGAACCCTTCGGGCAGCGCCTGTTTGGCATTGCTGCTGCGTTATCGCCTATTTATGGGGAGTAACCACACCACATAGGCTCTGCCTTGCCTAAATACCAAACAGACTGCTGCAAATTCAACCTTGAAAGGTCAACAGACCCCAATCTTTTCAGCGTAACTTTCAACTAACGACACTAATTCATCAAAAGCATGAATCACAAAGTCGGCTTGCTCGGCATACGCGGGGGTTACATCGGGAGCATATAAACAGGCTCGCATTTTTGCATTATGGGCCGCTTGTATATCATATAAATAATCACCAACGTAAATAACGTTATCAACGGGCATGGACCACTGCCTTGCAATCATTAATAAAGCACTCGGATCGGGTTTGGCTGGAGCTTCAGTTCGAGTGAGTACCGTTTCTATTGGCAATGGGTTGTGTTGCAACTTTAGTGTGGCCGCTTTATCAAAATTACGAGTCACAATAGCCATAGGAATATTCTTTGCTCGCAGAGCGTTAACAGCTTCAAAAACGCCGGGTAAAAGGGTCGCCGTTTGCGCATCAAGTAGCTCATGCTGATGCACTATATTCATCGCTTCTTCACGCATATAGGGTGAGGGCAATTGCTCTATATATTCGAGTAGGTCTAGTTCTGCAGGGCAACCTACTTGGGCTTTAATCAATGAAAAATTTAATTCTGATGATACTAAGGTTCCGTCTAAATCAAAAATAACACCTTTGATTGCCTCAATTTGCGTTTTCATTTCATTCCTTGCGCTAAGTTATTAGCTCATTTTGCTGGATTTGCTTTATATAAAAAGTATATCAATAGACAATTACAAAGAGTTCAGTCCATTGCCCTCTTAGTATAGCTCATTTGATAACACAATAGTTTGGGTTTGAATAACAACTGTTATATTGATTTTACGATGAAGTAAATTAACGCGATCAGCTAATTTATACAGCAAAAAAGTGCGCACCTTATAAAGGTGCACAGTGGGTTAGTTAGTTTCAAATCGTGCTTCAAGCCACGTATCGTCTTGACTAAAGTTTAACGTTTTTACTTTTCCTCGCCCTTCAACATTTACCATATTGACTTGCGCAGGCCATAAATCGCGCAATGCGCCATTACTCATCTTAACACCTTCAATCTCATCGGGGATCGTCGCTTCTTGGTAAACCCAAAAGAACTTACCATCAACTTGTGCACCCACATAATTAAGTGTGAGCGGCTCACCCGTTAAGGTTTGCAAAGCAACATGAGATTCAACATATTTAGCAAAGCGTTTTTGGTCACGCTTGTTATTGATGATATCCACTTTGCCTTGAAATAAACTGCCAACAGCATGCTCTGTGTCATGTAAGTAAAAGCGATGCATTAATTCAATATTGTGAGTTCGTTGATTAAATAACACCGTGGTAACGGATGATTTTAATTGATGCGCCATACTCGGCGCAGCAATTAAAAAGCAAACAATAATAAGCAAAAATCGCATTATTATTGGTCCTCTTCGTTATTTTTTTCGTCTTTTTTCAGCTCAGTTTTAATATCCTGCATGATATCGCGGCTTACTTTTGCTTTACTCTTTTCACGTTTGTAGACTTCAATACGCGAAGGAATAATACGACGTGGGTAGTGATTATTTTCTACATTCACATCTGCTGTTTCCCAACCCGGATCAACGGTTACTGAGGTGAGCGGTTTGTTTTTGTCGGTAATAATCAGTTTTTGTACGTTTTTGTGGTTACGACGCCAAATTTCTGCAGGAATGTAACGCTCTTCTTTAGTGCCATCTTCATAAGTTAACTCTAAAAGAATCGGCATCACTAGGCCGCCTAGATTTGAAAACTCCATAACATAGTAGTTTTTGTCTTCTTCTAGTGCGCGATCGAGTGTTTTACGCTCCCACGGTTTTAAGCCTTTTAAAAATTTGTTGTACGAATTACGCTCTTTATTAGTAACCGTAAAGCGATCGTTTTCGTCATAAAAATCGGTTACATCTGGATTTTTCTCTACCCAGGTTTTTTTACCTTCAGCACGATTACGCTCAACAAATAATGAACTTGGCTTATTCGCTTCAATATCACGTAAACGATTAAAGTCGATATCAGGGTTTTTTGTGTCTAACCGTAATTGATATACTTTATCAAGCGAGATATCAACATGGTCTGTAGTGTAGAACCAACCACGCCAGAACCAATCTAAATCAACACCTGACGCTTCTTCCATAGTACGGAAAAAATCTGCCGGAGTAGGGCGCTTATATTTCCAGCGCTGAGCATATTCTTTAAACGCAAAATCAAATAATTCACGACCTAAAATAACTTCACGTAAAATATTTAATGCCGCGGCTGGTTTAGTATAGGCATTAGGCCCTAAACGAAGCACACTGTCTGATTGCGTCATAATAGGCACTTGGGTTTCAGACTTCATGTACGCCACAATATCACGTGGCTCAACACCCCAAGGAATGGTTGGATCCCATTCACGCCCAGCAACACCATCTAAAAAGCTATTTAAGCCTTCATCCATCCAGGTCCACTGACGCTCATCTGAGTTTACAATCATAGGGAAATAAATATGCCCCACTTCGTGGATAACAACCCCGATTAAAAAGCGCTTTTCTGCTTGAGAATAAGTACGCGAGCCATCGTCTTGTAAATCTGTACGTGGACCATTAAAAGTGATCATTGGGTATTCCATACCCCCTACAGGACCATTGACTGACTGTGCAGTTGGGTACGGGTAATCAAATGAGTATTTTGAATATACTTCCATGGTATGTACCACAGATTCAGTTGAATACTTCTTCCATAAATCGCCACCTTCTTTAGGGAAAAACGACATAGCCATAACCAGTGGTTGCTCATTCCCCCCTTGTTGGTAACCTTTAGCATCCCACATAAATTTACGTGACGACGCCCATGCAAAATCACGAACGTTTTCAGCTTTAAAATGCCACGTTTTTGTTTTGTCTGTACCGGCTTTTTCGTTTTCGAGCGCTTCTTCTTCAGTAACTACAAATACAGGACGTTTAGCTGTTTCAGCTTTTTTTAAACGCTTGCGCTGAGTACTAGTTAAAACAGAGCTTGGGTTATCAAGCTTACCGGTTGCCGATACAATATGATCTGCAGGAACCGTAATTTCAACGTCGTAGTCGCCAAATTCTAAGGTGAATTCACCGCTGCCTAAAAATGGCTTGTTAGTCCATGCTTCGTAATCAGTATACGCAGCTAAACGAGGGAACCACTGTGCTACTAAGAAAATATCGTTACCGTCTTCTTCAAAGTGTTCATAACCTGCACGTGCACCTACCGCATCTTCCTCAACCAAATTAAACGCGAAGTCCATGCTAAACTCAACATCTTTACCCGGTTTAAGTGGCGTGTTTAAATCTATACGCATTAGAGTATCAACAACCGTTACACGCAGCGCTTTACCATCTTCATCTTTAACATTGCTAATGGTGTAACCTAGCTCATTGTCGTTCATAAACTGCTGACGACGTAAATCACCTAAGCTTAATTTAGCAGGCTTGGCATCAGGTTCGTTTTGTAGGGTACTTTTAAAAGTTTGCGTGGTTTCTGCAATCGAGTCGTTTTTAAAAATGTTTTGATCAAGCTGTAGCCATAAATATTTAAGCGTATGCGGTGAGTTATTTTTATATTCAATTGTTTGACTCCCCGTTAAACGACGCTTTTGCTCATCAAGCTTTACATCAATATCGTAATCAACGCGTTGTTGCCAGTAATTTTCTGCCGGTGCACCTGCGGCACTGCGGTAAACATTAGGGGTAGGCAAAGCTTCATCTAGTTGACGAAACTTATCAACATAGCTGCCTTTAGTCTGTTCAACAGATGAGGCCATCACAGAGCTCGCCATTGCCAAAGGCAATACAAACGCACTCAATGTAAATAAATTTTTCTTCATTGTTAATCCTGATCGATTTTAGTGACGCTACTGTGACAAATTTACAGCTAAGCTTCAATAAAATAGCGATAAAACCCTACTTTTATAGGGTGATATTCCACACCTTTATGTAAATATAAAAAACACTGTTTTACACAACAACATTTAACTAAATTGTTTAGCAATTTACATAAAAAACTAAGCTGTAAAGGGGGTTTACAAAATAGGCTGAGTATCACTAAAAGTAGAGATAAAATGAAAAAACACAGCTATTTTCATTAAAAATACTAAAAAACGCAGTTTTAGGTTGATCTTTACTATGGTTTGTAATTAGAATCGCCCACTTTTTTAATTTGAGGGTACTTTTTTAGTGTTTCTCTCAAATATTTTTTGTTCTAACTAGTCGTATTAAGTGTGGTGAGTTTATGGATTTTTATGTCCTAAAAAAGCAGCAAAAACTAATTGCAATACCAGCAGACGTGCAAAGTTGTAAGCAGTATATTAACTCAGGCTACCTGTATATTGATAAAGTAGCTGCTTGTAATGAAACAAACGCACTAGCAGTATTACAGGCCAAAAAAGCGAAGGCATTAAAGTGGCCTTTAACAATTGCGCTCGCAGCTTTGCCGGTTATTTTTATTGCTTGGTATACTTTAACCTAAAGCGATACTTGCATCTTTAATTGCCTTGGGTATATTGGCGCTCTTATGGTTTTTTAAGAGCGCAAAATGAAAGTTCTTCACACTTCAGACTGGCACTTAGGTCAGCAATTTTATGAACATGATCGCCGTCATGAACATCATGCTTTTTTCTCTTGGTTATTAACCACCCTCGTTAGCCAACAAATCGATTTATTGCTTGTTGCGGGCGATATTTATCATACTGCCACCCCCAGTGCTAGCGCCGAAAACCAACTCTATCAATTTATAAAAAATGCTAAAGCACAGTGCCCACAATTACACGTGGTCATAATTGCCGGCAATCATGACTCTGCTAATCGTATTTTGGCTGCTCAGCCCTTATTAGCCCAGTTTGATACCCATGTTGTAGGCCGGTTTGATCCCGCCAATCCAAATGACGTGGTAATAACAATTAATAATAACGACAAACACGCTGTAGTAATCGCTATGCCGTTTTTACGAACCAGCGATATAAGTACGCTTAGCCAGAGCGAGAATGGCCCTAGTTACGCACAAGGCGTTGCTAAAGCTTACCAACTGGCACTTGAACATGCATTAACGCTTACCAATGAAAGTACACCTTTAATTGTTATGGGTCACTTGCATGCCAAAGGTGGAAATATTTCTGGTGACTCTGAGCGTAACTTAGTTATTGGCGGTGAAGAAGCCATTTCTGCGTCAGTATTTGGTAAGCATGCCAATTACGTAGCGCTAGGGCATTTACACAAAGCGCAGTTAGTGGCTAAAAATGAGCACATTCGCTACAGCGGTACACCTATTCCAATGTCGTTTTCAGAAAGGAAATATACCCATCAAGTCAACGTGGTTGAGTTTAACGTACAAAAAGACCAACCGCTAAGCACTACTGTAAACCCCCTTTACATTCCTCGACTCGCTGAAGTAATTGTATTACCCGAGGGGGAGTGCGTCCCTTTAGCTCAGCTGTGTGAGCAAATAAAAGCGCTCGATACACAACAGTATGAAATAGCCCCGTACTTACGAGTAAAGCTAAAATCCAGTGATATTGACACCACTTTTCGTGAGCAAATTGAGCAAGCACTAAAGGGCAAACAAGTTAACTTTTGCGGTATAGAACGGGTACGCGATCAGCAAGTGAGTAATTCTTCAGAAACGGTATTTGAGGATTTAAGCTTTGTGGAAATGCTCAACCCAATTAATTTGCTCGAACAGGCCTTTAATAACGACAAAGATATGGCCGGAGAAACCGTACCCAGTGAATTAAAAGCACTATTAACCAACGTTATTGATGAACTTGAACAGGAGCAGCTACTATGAAAATAACCGCCGTACGTATTCATAACTTAGCCTCCATTGCTGATGCCGAAATCGACTTTTTAGCTTCACCACTCAAAGACGCAGGTTTATTTGCTATTACAGGTGACACTGGCGCGGGAAAAAGCACCGTACTTGATGCAATTTGTTTAGCTCTTTATACGAAAACTGCTCGTTTGAAAGGCGATAAAGGCAACCTAATTGATTTTAACGGCGATAACATAAGGCTTAACGATGCCCGTAATTTATTGCGCCGTGGAAAATGGGAAGGCTATGCTGAAGTGGACTTTAGCGGCCAAGATCAGCAACTTTATAGAGCACGCTACAGCATTCAACGCACGCATAAAAAAGTAACCGGCAAACTAAAAGTAGCCGAGCATACTTTACATAGCTTACCTGATGAAACCTTAATCGCCGACAAAAGTACCACTATAAAAGCCATTGAAAATAAAATAGGCCTCACTTTTGAGCAATTCTCCCGTGCAGTGCTACTAGCACAACATGAGTTTGCCGCATTTTTAAAAGCAACTGGCGATGAACGCGCACAACTTTTAGAGTGCCTTACCGGCACCGATAAATTTAGCCGAATTGGTCAACGTATATTTGAGCGAAATAAAGCAGTTAAAGATAAGTTTGAATTACTAACAGCTAGCTTAGCCAGTTATGCGTTATTGTCTGATGAAGAGCTAAGTGAGAAGAAGCACACTCTTGATGAACTTAAAAAACAAACTGAACACATAAAAACAACGTTGGCCAGCACAGAGCAGGGTGTTAATTGGTATAAACAAGCACACAGTTTAGAGCAAGCATTAACAGAGGCTCAACAAAACGAGCAACAAGCAAGTGATGCACTAAATGTGGTTAAAGCACAAACTGAGCAAGCAAAACAAGCACAAAGTGCGCTTGAAATTAAAGATAATCGCCAACGCTTTAAAAGCTTAACGGTGCAAAACAGCCAGTTAAATTCACAAATAAAGGAATTAAACGCGCTGGATCATGCCGCGCTTATTAATGAACAAGCAAGTAAGGTTAAAAAACAACAAAGCGAATTAGCAACAGCAAAACAACAACAACGAACAGCTGAACCAGTCATAACAAAAGCACGTGAGCTCGACAGTCAATTAGCTATTTTTACGCAAAGTATAACAAGCCTGACACAACAAAAAGCCAAAGAGCAGCAACAATTAAACGAGTTACAACAGCAGCTACAACAAAATAATCTCAGCGTGGAGCAGGCAACAACACAAAGCACTCACCATCAGCAATGGTTACAAGAAAACAATCAACTAAAGCCATTGGCCACTGATTGGAACTATTTTAATCACAGCTTTAAGCAGTTTTTTAATACCACAACGCAATTAAAAACACTCGAGCAACAAAAGCAAACTATTACTTTGCAGCTAAGCACTCTCGCTACCAAGCTCAACGAGCAAAATAAACAGTTAGAACATGCAGAGCACGCACTAAGCACTGAACAACAAAATCTAAATAAGCTCACCCAACAGCAAGAGCAATTCAATATTGAGCAGTGTGATAATCAGCTTAAAAATATTGATTATTTAAAAGAGCAACGAGCGCGTTATAGGCAATTTAATCAAGAACTAAAGCATACAGTGCAGCAACAAAGTGCTACAGCAGAAAAGCTAACTCAGAGTGAACAAACTAACATCACACTGCGTGAGCAATTAAGCAGAAAAGAGCAAGCACTTAAACACGCCGAGCAATCGCTTAATCAAGCACGGCTGCGTGCGAGTGAACATGTTGAACATTTACGCGCACAACTACTGCCTAATGAGGCATGTGCGGTTTGTGGAGCCACTGAGCACCCGTTTGCAAACAATCAAAGCCAACCTTTTAATAACTTAATAACCGACTTTGAAAATACTTATACTGGCGCTAAGCAGCAGCACTTAGATGCACAAACCCAGCTACATCAACATCAAACGCAGCATGCTGTTTTAGTCGCAGAGCATAAGCAGCAAAGCCAAGCGATTGCTGATGCCCAAGCCAAAATGTTAGACATTAAAAACACCATGCAAGCGGCTAAAACAGATCTTAATGACTTGAGCGTTGAGCAGCTTGATGACACCCATAAACAATTAAGCGAGCAAAAAGCGCAGTACTTTTCAGCACAAAAACAACAAAACCAGTTGCAAGAAACGGTTAACCAACTGCAAAACACGGTTAAAAAAGAACAGACTGCTCAGCAACAATTAAATACCCAGCATGTTGAACTGAACAATCAGCTCACCATGCTTAATAATAAGCACCAGGAATTGCTCAGCCAACGCGAAGCACTAATAGGTGAGCTGAATTCTCATTTTGAAAACAGTCAATTTTGGCAAGCATTGCAAACCGACACGTTAACGCTAAGCGAGCTAGGTGAGCAAGTAGAGCAGTATCAACATCAGCAACTACAACTTGAGCAAACTCAAAAGCAATTAGACAGCGCCAATTTACAGCTGCAGCAGCTAACCCCGCTTATGACTAAAGCTGAGCAGCGAATTAGCACGCTCAACGACGATTTAACTAAAGCACAGCAGCAGCACAACAATACTCAGCAACAGCGCTTAGCGTTATTCGATAACCAAACGATCAGCGCTGATGACTACCAGGCTCAGCTGAATAGGCAAGTAGAGCAGTGTCAGGGTGAATTAAATCAGAGTCAACAGGCACACGATAGCGCCGTAAAACAGCGCGATGAGCACGCTATTACGCTTAAAAACCTTGAGCAGCGCTTCGCCGATAACAGCCAAGAGCTAACCACACTTGAAACACGCTATAGTGCTTGGTTTGAAGAATTTAGCGCGCTTTATGCTGATAGTAGCCATCAGCAAATCGAGATGCTACTGGCTATAAGTAATGACGATATTAAAGAGCAGCTAAAGCATAGCGAGCAGTTATCTCAAGCATTAGTTGATGCTCATGCCGCGCTAAAACAACAGCAAAATGCCAATGAGCAGCATCAGCAAAATAATAAGCCAGCACACAGCGAAGCACAGTTAATTGAGCAACAAACTCAATTAACTGTGCAGCAAACACAATTACACAATAACTTACTTACGATTAATACTGCCATCGAGCAGCACAACCAAAATGCAAAAGCTCTTGAGGGCAAGCAGGCTGAGCTAAGCAAGCTTAAACAACAAGTAGAACAATGGCATTTACTTAATAAAGTGCTCGGTGATGCAACCGGCAAAACAATGCGTAATTTAGCGCAAACACAAACACTAAAAATATTGCTGCATTATGCTAATAGCCATTTAAAAACGCTGAATAAGCGTTACGAACTCACAGCAATAGCTGATTCACTTGATATAGCGATTATTGACCGCGATATGGCCGATGAACAACGTTCTGTAAACACACTCTCTGGCGGAGAGTCGTTTTTAGTATCATTGGCACTTGCATTAGGGCTGGCCTCTTTATCTTCAAACAAAGTGCAAATTAACTCGTTATTTGTTGACGAAGGCTTTGGTACACTAGATAGTGAAACACTCAGTATTGCAATGGACGCGCTAGATTCACTGCAAGCGCAAGGTAGAAAGGTCGGTGTGATTTCACATGTAAGTGAAATGAGCGAACGCGTTGCAACGCAAATTCATGTCGCTAAAAAACCGGGTGGATACTCCACCATAAACGTAATTTAAGGAAATAGTATGCCCACTTTTACAGGCGAAGAAGCACAAGAGTATGATAACCGTATTACCCGTTTAGTCCCAGGTTACGGGCTATTACATCAACTAACCAACGCACAGCTAAGCGCTACGTTAACTGATAACGCCCATATTTTAGTGGTAGGCGCGGGCACTGGTAAAGAAATCGCAGCGCTGGCGAATATTAATTCTACATGGCAGTTTACCGCTCAAGATACCTCGGCCGACATGTTAGCCATTGCTAAGCAACGCTTTATAGAGCAAGGTATTGACTCACGAGTTAGCATTGAGTGCCAACCAGTAGATAAATTAAAAGTTAAAGCCGACGCGGTATTATGTTTATTGGTGATGCATTTTGTTGAAGATAACGGCGATAAAAAGCAGTTATTAAAGGGGATTAAAAACAACCTTAAAAAATCTGCACCAGTATTTATTGCTGATTTAATGCGCCCAGAAACCCCATTTGAACGAGAGGCACAACTTAATACATGCAAAGAGCTTGGCCTTAGTGAAGCAGGAAAAACGCAAATGGCACATAACTTAGAGCGTGAGTTTTACCCGCTTGATCGGATGCGTTTTAGTGAGTTACTTAATGAATGTGGCTTTGGCATTCCAAAACTGTACTTTAAAGCACTTGGTTTTAGTGGGTACGTGGTATAAATTTTTTGCAAAAAAAAAAGCTAATATCGTATTGATATTAGCTTTATCGCTTAACGTTAGTTTAGCGTGGTGAGTGCGCTTTAAAGCCCACTCCCTTTAAATTAGATGCAAACGATGTTTTCAGCTTGCGGGCCTTTTTGACCTTGAGTTACGCTGAACTGTACTTTTTGGCCTTCAGCTAAAGTTTTGAAACCGTCGCCTGAAATTGCACTGAAATGTGCGAAAACGTCTGGACCAGACTCTTGCTCAATAAAACCAAAACCTTTAGCTTCGTTGAAAAATTTTACAGTACCAGTAGTTGTATTAGACATAATAATATCCTAAAAAAATAAATAAAAAATTGCCTTAAAATAGGCGTTTAACAGGAAGAAAACAAACATTTAACTTGAGGATATCGCGAAGGATTATTACTAATAACAACGTGGTACTTACAAATAAACTGGGCTTTCTATCAACCCGATGGCAAGCAGAATAACAGCAATACAGTTTATAACAAGCTTTATTTATACTTTATTTTTATATACCAACTGTAAAGCCTCTCATAATAGGCTTTACAGCGTCCTCGGCTTTACTTTTTAAACTTCGTGTTAAAACATAACCTGTTAAAAGTGCAAATTACGCGCTCTTACAATATCTTTCATCACAATGGTTGAGGTTAAACGTTGTACACCTGGCAGGGCTGATAGCTTGTCATCGTAGAGTTGTTGGAACGCGGCTAAATCTTTAGTAACGACATGTAACAGGTAATCAGGTGTACCGAATAGTCGTTGAGCATTGGTGATCTGAGGAATAGCATCCACTGCTTGCTCTAATTTGCTTAGCGACACTTTATCGCCCTCTTTAATAGTAATAAATACTAACGCAGAAAAGTTTAAACCCACTTTCTCAGGTGATATTTCGGTGCGGTAACCCACAATTGCTTTGCTTTTCTCAAGCTCTTTAACACGGCGGTGACAGGGCGACACGCTTAGCCCAACACGAGCAGCCAATTCAGAGAGGGTAAGTCTGCCATCGACTTGTAATTCGGCAAGAATTTTCCTATCCATGGTATCCATAGTCAATTATTTCCTAAAATGAACGCTTATATTAGTAAAATACAGTAACTTTTACTCATCAGAAAGAAATAAAATAGCTACTCACTTATTTTAGGTTATAGCGCTATGGATATTAATATTATTTTTTCTTTTTGGCTGGTATCAATTTTGTTTGTTCTCACCCCTGGTGCAGATTGGGCTTATACAATTAGTGCAGGAATAGCAGGCGATAAAATTGTTCCTGCGGTAGCGGGGTTAATACTTGGGCATTTAATGGCCAGTTTAATAGTAGTGGTAGGGTTAGGTGCACTATTAGCTTCACATGACATTTTTATAAAGCTGTTAACCTTATTCGGTGCTTTATACATAATTTGGATTGCTACATCACTGTACCGATTTCCTCCTATGCCTGCTGCCTATAACGATGGCCAACAACACACCTCAGACACCCCTCTAAAGTGGATGAGAAAGGGTTTTATTATTAGTGGTTTAAACCCTAAAGTAATGCTGTTATTTTTAGCCTTGTTACCACAGTTTGTGTTGCCAACTTTATCGTTTTCTATCACTGAACAATTGCTGGTACTGAGTGTAATTCATTTAGTAGGCTGTGCGTTGGTGTATTGGTTAATAGGGATAAGTGCCAGAAAAATCCTTAGTAACAATCCCGCATTGTCGCTTAAGTTTGGGCGTGCATCGGCATGTGTACTGTTTATTTTGGGCTCACTAATGCTAGTTGATAGCGCACAAAAACTAACTCACGTCGTGTAACAGTAGCAAAAAAGAAAGTGGCTTATCTCAACTGAGCCACTAATTCACTCAAACGGGCAATTTTAATATTACTCAGCTGCCTATAATCAAAATAGGGGCACACAATAATATTCTGGCTTTTATCTATAGCAAACTCATCATCAAGCCAATCAAATTGGGCGTTTAATTTACCTTGTTGTATTAAGTTTTTAGCGTGAGTTCGACCAGCAATAATGTGCAACTGGTTTTTACTCTCAGTAAGCACCGGTGTGCTAAATAGTAATGCAGTCCCGCTATGCTGTTGTAACAACAGCTCATCTCGATATGCTTGCCAGCTTACTGCTTGTTTAGCAAATGAGTAATGCTCGCTTGGCAGCGCAAATAACACTTTGGCGTACACATTAAAGACTTTTCGCCAGCCATTGCCACAGTGCTGATTTATGCTATTTATTTGCCCACTAGCCACAGGCTCTAACTGCCCAAGTGCTTCAAAGTAAGGCATAGGTGGGGCTTTTGCTACATACACGCCAACTCTAAATGAATTATCACCTAACCCTATTAACTGGCTGCTCACCTTAACTACTCTTATTTTGCGCTAAAATACGATCAAGGTTGTTAGCAAAGTTTTGTCTGTCACTTTGGCTCAATGGAGGCGGCCCACCACTCATTTCTACGCCACTTGAGCGCATAGTATCCATAAAATCACGTACATTTAGTAAAGAGCGAATGTTTTCAGGAGTGTAAAGCTCACCGCGCGGATTAAGCGCTTGGCCGCCGTTATCAATCACTTCGCTAGCTAGCGGGATATCTCCAGTGATCACTAAATCACCCTTTTCAATTCGTTTAACTATTTCATCATCAGCAACATCAAACCCTGATGACACTTGTAGTCGACTAATAAATTTTGACGGTGGAATGCGCATGGCATGATTTGCAACCAGTATAGTTTCTGTGTGCGTACGCTCTGCAGCTCTAAATAAGATTTCTTTAATTACCACCGGACAAGCGTCAGCATCAACCCAAATTTTCATGCTAAATTCTTTAAATTGCTTTAGTATTAGAGCGATCCTATAGCAATTTCTAATGAAAAGGAAACAACATGAAGCTCGCTTTTAAAACCGCATTATTTATTACTGCTATGTTTTTACTCAGTGCCTGTACCAGCGCACCGGAAGGAATAACCCCTGTTAAAAACTTTGATTTAGAAAAGTACCAAGGCAAGTGGTATGAGATAGCACGATTAGATCACTCTTTTGAACAAGGTATGGAGCAAGTAACAGCCACTTATTCAATTAACGATGATGGAACAGTAAAGGTATTAAACAAAGGATTTATTAGTGAAGAGCAGCTGTGGGACCAAGCTGAAGGCATAGCTAAATTTGTTGAAAATGCCGATACAGGGCATTTTAAAGTATCTTTTTTTGGCCCATTTTATGGCGCCTATATTATTTTTGAGCTTGACCAGCCTGATTATCAGTATGCCTTTATAACAAGCTATAGCAAAGATTACTTGTGGTTTTTATCACGCACACCAACAGTAAGCAAAGAGCTTAAGCAGCACTTTTTAAGCCAAGTAAAGGCGCTTGGTTTTGCAACTGATGAAATTATTTGGGTAAATCAAAAAACGCTGTAAAGGGGGTTTACAAGTTGAATTGATAAATAGTCTAAGCTGTAATAAAACGATCACGTTACTGTAAGGTAAGTTAAATAAAGCAAGACTATAGTGACTGCATCTGCAAAGAAACAAGCAGGTGAAGACATAATGACAATCCCCCTTTTTAATTGGCAAGCCTGATGGCTTGCCATTTTTTTTACGCAATTTAGCCTGTTTTTTTGGGATCAGGTTTTTACTAACTAAAGCCCATTAAAACCAAAAAATAACGTACTCATGGCCAATATTACTAATATGAGTAAGTTAAAAAGTTTAGTTAACCTCACCAAAAAGCTATAAAAAGTCATTACAATTAAAGCACTTAACGTCATATAGCCACAAAATTGCAAACCACCATAACCTTGTAATTCGTTAACACATAACAGCAAACTTAGTAAAATACTGATCCAAGCAACACTCAATAAAACCAAACGCTGCTGTTGAGTGGGGCGCTTATTAAAAACATCCTTAAAATGATTAAATTTAGCCAGCGCAAAGCAGTTAAAAGCCACCAAACATAAGCTAAAAGGAAGCAAGACAATCATACTTTTTGCTCCTGAGTATTTATTGGAGTTGGTTTTTTAGCTTGCAGAGCAGTACGTAATTTTTCGGTTTGTAACAAAAACAGCAAACCAAACGCTAGAAAAAGACTATCAAACATAAATAATGCCCACTGCTCGTGACGCAAATAACTGATTATATTACCTTGTGTTGTTAGCGCATTAACAAGTGGCACACTAAAGCAAGCAATGCTGTTTATGGCAGCCATCACACACCACTGCAACTTGTCACGCTTTACAAAGGCAATGATGAACACACATAGCCAAGTTAAAAAGAAAGCGAGTATTTCTTTATCTGCGCGCTCAGCAACCTGTTTACTGAGTAAACGATTAGCCAAAAAGAAAGCCGATGTAGCCAAGGGTAGTCCCATCAATGTTCCTAGATTTAACCCTTCAACTAGCTTTAGCCCCCAAGATGGCTGAGTATTTTTTTTCATTCTTTCGCGTAAGCGCTTAGCCCACATTATGCAGCCTGTCGCTATCATTATGCAGCCGGCAATGCCGCCTAAAAAATATAAAACACGTAATAATGGTTCTGCTAAACGCCCAGTATGCATTGAGTTTAATGATTCATATAGCGCCTTACTGCCGGTGAGTTCATCATCAGTTTGAGCAACAAGCTCACCACTCGCTCCGCTAAAAATTAAACGGGGTGATTGATCCCTTAATGTTTTCCCAGGGCTCACCAAAACCATAATAGTTGCAGCGGCTTTATTCGGGTTATTAATAATTACCCGAGTTATATCAGCCTCTGGCCACTTAGTATAAACCTGATCTAAAACAGTATTGATAGGCACTAAAGGTGCAGTACCTTGCAATGATTCTGTTACAGGACTACTTGGCGAAACATCATTGAAAAAACCACGTATTCCATTTTCATAAACGGTTTGCGCGGGGTAGGGAAATATCATGAATATCAGAGTAATAATGCCGGTGTAGGTAATCATTAAATGAAACGGTAAGGCAAATACAGAACTTAAATTATGTACATCTAACCAGCTACGACTGCCTTTATTAGCTCTAAAAACAAACATATCTTTAAAAATTCGTTTATGAATTACTATCCCTGATATCAATGCAATAAGCATAAACAAGCTTGCAAAGCACACAATCCAACGCGCTGTTTTTACATCAATATAATGTAAATCAAAATGCAGGCGATAAAAGAAATTTCCCCCTCGGGTATCTGTAAAAGGAGCTAAAGGCTGCATATTATTTGGATCTAAACGGGTATTTTCAAAAGAGGCTCTGCGCTGCTCAGGCTCTTTTGGCTTAGCATAACCATACGTTAAATAGGGTACACGCTCTTCAGGAAGTGTTATACGCCAATTAGGGGCATTAGGTGCTTGGGTATTTAAATACTCAACGCCACTTATTATTTGTTGCTTTTGCGCGCCAATACGGTCTGTCTGCTGCTCAATATTATGAATACTTGGCTGATTCCATAAACTAACTTCATCTCTAAAAAAGCTGATGGTGCCTGCAAAAAATATTAAATACAGTAACCAACACACGAGTAAACCTACCCATGTATGTAACCAGGTCATTGAGCGAAAAAAACTCCCTTTCATAACCATCCCTTCATTAACGACAATATAAAAAATTGCACTGCAACACTTAGTAAAATACTGATCCAAACTGTTTTTAACGACTGAAGATAAAAACTATAAATAAACACCAGTGCATAAATTAAAATACTCGCAGACACACTTAAAAGAACCGCGTCAACTTTAGAGACCGGCACCACAACACTTAACAGCGACACACTGACGGCAGTAAAGAAATACCCGCCCACAATGGCGATAAAAAAACGCGATAAAACCGCTAATTCATAGTTAAAGCGCTGCATAAATTGCCATAACATAGAAAATACGGGTTTGGGAAAGTCTAAAAGACGGTTAGAGGCCTGCATATACTGCAAATTCCTTTTAAACATAGCTAAAAAAGATGGCGATATTATAACGCCAACAAATACAAAAGATAGTAATTCTTATTTGTATTTGAATGCAGTGATAAGCATTAAATTGAGTTAGTTAAATAGTGATCTGCAATTAGATTACAAATTAACTATAAAATAACCTGTATAAGTGAGTGCTTGTTCTGAATGCGTTGTTGTTATCTACTAAATACATAAAGCCGCAGTAAATACACGTCAGTGTATGAAATTAAAAGTTAGCTAAAGCACTCTCATGAATCAGTTTTTAAATGGCCTAACAGGAAAGTTTGATATAGCAGCTAATAATTAAAGATCTTCTAAGCTTTAAATTTCCCTCAAATAACACTGGATCAGTATTTTACCAATAAGGGATAAAATACCACTGATATAAACCGATTTTTTACTAACTTATTACCGTAGAGGGCTAAAAAACCACCAAAAACGATGAAAAAACAGGCTTGGAAAATTAAATTTCATACTTTTAAACCGACGTGTTAGTAAAAATCTGATCTTTGATAAATGCGGTTTAATCCGTAATGATTTTAATTGAGCAAATAACAATAGAGATGCAATGCGTAAATTATGCTCAATAAATAAACATGTCGCATAGATGTTGCAGCCACTTTATTTTACTCCTTAAGTACAGGCCTCCAGCCATACAAAACTACAAAATGGTTCTGAAAGATTAAAAATAGTTTATAAACATCTATATAGGTTCAACATCTATTAAGTCACTATGACTATGCCTTAAAATAACTCCCTCTAGCGTTAAAATATAATTTACATCGGTGTTATTTTTCTTGTTGCATTTTGCTGGTCAAAATTAATAACTTCATATTGCTTATCTCTTTTAAAAAGCCTTAACGTTAACAAAAGATTTCATTTTGATAACAATTGTGTTTAAATCCGAAACAATGGACTGAGATAACCCTCTAAACTAATTTGCACGGAAGTAAAAAAATAATAATTTTTAAAAATGGAAAAACTATGAATAAAAAAATCTTTGCTGCTTCCGCTTTACTAGCAATCTCATCAACTTCTTTACTTGCATCTAACCAAACATTTCAAGCAAGTGTAAACGGTTGGACTGAGCCTACTTTTGCAGAAGATAGCGCACTGCACTTTGGTAAAATTCGCTTATCTACAAGTTCAACATGTACGATGGATAATGCTGGCGTTGTATCGGGTGACTGTGATGCGTCAGATGCAAACATTCAATTAGGTGGAATTACTGTATCTGGTTTAGCGCCAAATTCAGCAATGAATATTACTGTATCTGGAAGCACAGGCACTAACTTAACTTTTGCTCCAGTAACAACGGCTACAGATGGAACAACCAGTGTAACAACTGCTGACAATGTTGCGTCTCCTTTCACTACTGATGCAAGTGCAACAGATATTACCGTTAATGTATATGGTGATATGACCGTTGATTCTACACTGACAGCGGGCGCTGCTTACACTGTAGATTACACTGTAGATGTGTCTTTCCAATAAGACTATGAAAGCTGAGGCAATAGTAATTTACTAATTTAGTCTCAGTTTATTTTTTTTGCGCAATTGCGCATTAAAAATAAAATGTGTGGAGCATCGCGCTCCACTTTTTATTATCATGTTGTTGAGTTGTCCCATGATGTTTAAACTTTTTTGTTGGGCTTCCCTTTGCCTAACTCTTTTACTACCTGAAATTTGTAGTGCCAACCTTGCGCTGTCTGAATACCGTTTATACTTCGATGGACGTACTAAAAATAATTCACTACTTATCCGCAATACCTCTAATAAAAATCTCGATTTTAAACTTGTTGTTACCCATAAAGATATGACCGAAGAAGGAGCGCTTATAGATGTTACTCCGCAACAAGTTGAAGGACGCTCTGCCAAAAACATGCTACGGTTTTCACCTCGTCGAGGCACTATTGCCCCAAAAGGGATGCAAGCTATCAGAATGACCGTTCGCAAAAAAGCTGAGCTTGCTGTTGGCGAATACAGGGCGGTGCTTAAAATCATAGCCTCTGAATCACAAAACCCTGACGCTGATGGAATAAGTATTAGGCCTAAGGTTGCTTACAGCGTGCCTGTTATCGTTCGTCATGGCCAATTAGAGGCTGACTCAGAATTAATAAACCCGCAATTAATTACTCAAAATGGGCGCCCGACTCTAACATTTTGGCAAACACTCACAGGGAATCGCTCTGTGTATGGAAACTTTGAATTAGTTGATGAGAATAATGTAATGGTTGGTGAAATAGCCAATGTGGCCGTTTATACCCCTCTATCTCGTCGCAAGGTATACATCACTTTACAAGCTCCTGTGACAGGACCTTTGACACTCAATTACAAAGAAAACGAGCTTTACGGCGGTAAAATCGAGTTAGCGATCCCTATTAATATCAAATAGAAAGTGCTAAACATAAGGGCATTAGGCTGTGGTTTAGCGGCTCGCTTATTACTTTGTACATTACTGTTAATTGCACCTAAAGCAATCATTGCCAAGCAGTTACCGACTCTTTATCAATGGCCTATTGATGAGGAGGCTTTTGTGATTATAAATGTCAGGGTAAATGGGCGTTCAGTTGTCTCAGATTTAGAAGCCTACTATTCAAAATCAAATAAGTTGCTATTGCCCATAAGCGCCCTGAAATCGACTATGGGAATTAGCTTAGATGTGTCAAAAAATACACTGGTTGCTAAAGTTGACTCAAGTGAGCTGGTGCTTAATACTGAGCTTTCCTCAACTTTAGCTCCCTCAGAAAATGTTTCATTGTGGGCTGTCGATGACTACGACCACTATGTTGATTTATCTGTCATAAATACACTTTTAAATACCGACTCGCGCTTTGATTACTCACTGATGCAGGTTTCATTTTCTAGTAGCTTGCTTACTTATAATAACAACCAAGTAACAAGTGGTATTACAAAACAAATTAAGTCCAAAGCACTGCAATACGATCACTTTATAGACGACCAATACCAAACGCTGACCTATCCGATATCTGAATATTCGTTATCAGCAAGCTATAAATCATCTAATAATCGTTATAAGGGGCTGCTCAGGCTTAATAGCTACTTTGACTTATTTCATCATCGAGCTGAACTACGATTCAACAAAAACGAAAACACCGCTAATACCTTTTTAAAAGTAACTAAAGACTTTAATTTAAGTGAACAAGATCACTCACTGGCACGCATTCACTACCAATTAGGAGATATTCAATCTCAATCAGATCAGCTTATTACTAGCTCAAATCAAGGTCGGGGATTTTATATTTCAAATGCTAACCCTCATTCGGCACAAAACTTTTCAACCATTACCATTGAAGAACCCGCATTACCGGGCTGGCAAGCGGAGCTGTATCGAAATGGTCAATTTATTGCCACTACTCAAGCTAACGACGAAAATTTGGTTCGATTTACCGATGTTGAAACGTTTTACGGCAACAATATTTTTGAAATTAAACTTTTTGGCTCACAAGGCGAGCAAATCACACGTACTCAAAAATATACAATAGGACAAGACGCACTATCGCCCGGAAAAATAAGCTATCAAGTAGAGTTTTTAGAAGCAGATAAAAGCGTTTTTAATCAATCTAATAACGCTTCAACAGCGATGAGCAATTCCTTTAAAAGCAATCTATCATATGGCATTAGTGAATTTATCACTTATGACGCTCAAGTTACTCATTTGCAAACTGACCAAGATAACAGCAGCTACCTATCATCGGGGCTAAATACACTTACAGATCACGGCAGTTACCGTTTTCTAGCCACAAAACAACTCGATGCTGGCTATGCTTATTTTGCCGGCTTTAGAGGCCTACTTTCTGATACACTTTTTAACGACATCAGTGTTAATGTTGAATACAGTGCCCTTAATGACTTTTCTAGCGCTTTATTTGTAGCACAAGAGAACTCACTCAAAAATAGGCTGTTATTGAGCCTAAATGGTCGGACTGATTTCTTTAACTCCCTTAACTGGAATATGAGATGGAGCAATGAAGTACGTGAAAATACCAACACTAAAAACCGACTCTCATTAGGTATCAATAAAAGTTATATCGGAGGAACATGGTCAAGCCAACTATTTTATGATGGCGATACGAATAACCTAATAAACCGGCTTTATTCTTCAATGGATATTGCCTCTTGGAAATGGACCAACACCTTAGATTGGCAGACTAATAATGACGCAGAACTTACTCGTTTGAGAAGTAGTTTACGTTGGCCACAAACACAAAGCACCTTCAATCAAACCCAGCTGACATATCAGTCTAACTCTGCAGCAAATACGCTTTTAAGTCATCAGTATACATACCGCCATGAGATATTTAATATACAAGTATCAGGGCAAGTCGATAATCGAGGTGATTGGCGCTTTTCTTTAGGTTTAAATGGCACATTTAGTTTTGATCATTTAGAAGCAGACTTTAACTTTGACACTCCTCGCTCATTAAATTCAGGGCAAATAGAAGTTAGTTCGTTCATAGATTGGAATGAAAATGAAATCTTTGACCAAGGCGATGAGCCAATTCAAGACGTTAATTTTACTGGCAACTACCTATGGCGAGATAAGTACACAAATAATGACGGAAAGGTCTTGCTGCCAAGCAGTTACGGTGGCCAAGTTTTAGATGTTAATTTACGCTCGTTGTCTAATCCTTACTTGCAGCCCTCTTTAGGGAAAATTAAAACATTGGCTCATAGAGGCGGGCAAACCAAAGTAAACATTCCTTTAGTTGTCTACAACGAGGTTGAGGGGACTATCTATCTATCGAGCAATGAAAAGAGTAAACCTATCGCAGGACTGACGGTTGTACTTAAAGAAAAGGGCGGCGAAAAACATTATTCAACGGTCACTGAATATGATGGTTATTATTATTTTTCTAATGTTTCTCAAGGAAGTTATATTCTTGAAATAGAAAAAAATGAGCAGCTATCAGAAAACATAACCATAAAAAACCTTCCCGAGCAGATCATCACTGAAAAAAGCGGCGATACCATAATACTGCAAGACATCATTGTATACACAAATAACGCTAATACCTTAAATAAGCAACCAACAACAGCAGCTAAAGCAAACCAAAACACGCCTTATTTTGTGCAATTAGGCGTATTCAAAAAGTTTCAATCGGCACTTATTGTGGCGAATAAAATTGATAAAGCAGCCTATGCTTTGCAGTTATATAAACATGAAAACCGTGATAGCTATTACCTCGTTGCAGGCCCATATAATAATGCAGCTAAAGCACAGCAAACCATTAATGATGTTTATTCAATACCGGCGCTTCATGGCAGCTTTATGGTTGATGCAAGGCGATATGCCTCACCACAGTGGCGAAAAATAGGGGAGTGGGGCGATATGCAAACCCAAAAAACTGAGACTTACTTTTGCCAGTACGTAGCATATACCTCTGAAAAATCAGTTAATAAAAAACTGCTAAGGGAAAATCCATCACTGTTCGTAGCAAAGCAAGCAATAAAAGGTAAAGCCCATTATTTGATGCTGTCAGGGCCGCATAATGCAAAGCAAACAGCGTGTGATAAGCAAGTGGTTAAACAAATAGAAGGGCTCACCACCGCGATAAAGAAACCTTGGCACAGCATTTTTGCTATAAATCAGTAGTAAAGTACTGCACCTGTGTTTTGCCATCACTGTTTAAATGCGACTCACATTTTATTTCACAACGCGCTCCCGCGGATTCGGCAACCCAAATCGATTGCGCGCTCTTTTTAATATAACAGGCAGAATACAGAGCATCTTCTTTTTGCGCAGCAACAACAAAGCAACGCTGAAAATCACCCAAAGCTAATACTTTGATTGGATAAACTTGTTCTTGTGCAATTACACCAGCACTAAATGTTTGTGATGATTTAGCATAAACAGCATATGAAATAGCGAGCATACACACCAAAAACATTAAAATAGATATTTGTTTCATATAATTAAAGCGAATTAAAAAGCAATATAGTAAGTGTAGAATAAATTAGTTTTTATGTGTTTATTTAACAAATATTAGACTGTAAATAGCAATGACCGCTTGATTCACCACAAGTCAATGTACTGATGATATAATACATTTTTTGCAAAAAGAGCGGGGCACTATGTTAACTATTTCAAATACCGTAACCATAGATGAATGGGAAGTAGAGCTCAGCGCTATTCGCTCACAAGGTGCAGGCGGGCAAAATGTTAATAAAGTAGCCAGTGCTATACATTTACGCTTTGATATTAATCGCTCTAAATTACCTGACTTTTATAAAGAACGATTACTTGCTTTAAAAGATTCAAGGATCACCAAAGAAGGGGTATTGATAATTAAAGCCCAGAGCCACCGCACTCAAGAGCTCAACAGGGAAGATGCGCTTAAACGGCTAAAAGATCTAATTTTAAGCGCCACAAAGGTTAATAAGGCACGTCGTGCTACCAAACCTAGCCGTAACTCACAGCGTAAACGTATGGATAAAAAAACCAAACACGGCCAAACCAAAGCTCTCCGCGGTAATATTAAGCTGTAACTTAAGTAACCTGACTCTGGTTAAGCACATAAAAAAGGCTGCGAATGCAGCCTTTAATTTAATCATAAGTATGATGGCGGGTGACGCTAAATCGGTTTAGGATTCGATGCACTACATACACTGCGCTTAAGCTTACTGTTACTGCAACAGCCACCGAGCTAAATCGATACATGGCGCTGTATATTAAATCTTGCCCAGGGCCTAACGACTGACCAAATAAAATCCCAAAAGTGGTCAATACCCCAAACCCAACCCCCGGTGGACCACCGCCTAAAATATGAAAACGACTGAATATAAAAGACAAAATCCATAATATAGCCACCGGAAAAAGCAAAACGTCGGTATGGTTATACAAAAACAACTGCGCAACTAAAGCAGCATTACAGCCTATCAGTGTACCAATAATACGTTGCCAACTTGCGGTGCCCGCAGCCTTAAAACACAACGAAAATAAAATTAAAATAGATGCCGCTTGCGCCGAAATTGAATCTTGCAAATCAAGCACCTGAAAAACCACAAACGACAAAGTCGCAACCGTGGCACATAACAACACCTCGTGACGAATACTTTCTTTATCCTTGTGCGGTACAGCGCGCATGGGTCGCGCTGTCACATCAGGAAACAAGCCATGCATCAAGAGCGCAATAATAATAGTAATAAAAATAGCCACACCATTACTTAAAATAAGCGGGTAAATGCTACTAGCTTGATCAACATGACTGGCAAAATGTAACTGAATCGATAAACTCACCGCACTTAACGCACCAAATAAAAACGCACCACCAGAGCTCATTAAGTAAAATAACACGCAAAAACTAGCAAAAATAATGAGCGTCATTAACACAGGCAAGTGTGAAAATAAGCCCTGTAAAATAAGCACTATAAACGCACTGTAGGCAGCACTGGCAACAAATTGACGGATCACGCCCTTGTTAATACTTGGCACTAAACCGAGTAGTAACATAGGGTAAACTGTAAAAAATATTCCATTGGGCCAATTCATTAACTTGCACAAAGTAAAACCAATAGTGCAGCCGCCAGCAATCCGTAGCGCTTGGCGTAAACCATTTGAATCGAGTTGTGGCGCTTGGCTAACATGTTGTGTCATTACTTGCCCCACTAATAAATGTAATGTAACCAACTAATAAAGCGGATCTGTACTGTTCCCAACCATTGACCTATAGCCGATTGTGGAAGTAACTGCACAGTGGCACGCGCACCACTGGGCATATTATTTATAAGCTGATTGTTATTTGGCAGCACTAAATGAATACGTTGACGCTGCGCATCCCGAACCCAGCGATTGCTGGTTTCGGTGGTGCTAAGTAATCCATTTGCACTAAGTTGTCCGTCACTGACACCCGCTTCAAATATTTCAATTTTTGCGTCGAATACTTCACCAGGCCGGCTATCAAATACCACTTTTGCTAAACTGCCTGGCTGCATGTTTAATAGTGACTTTTCACGAAAATCGGCCACCAAATCCGCTTTTTTAGCTACAACCGCGAGTAATGGCTTACCCACAACTGCATAGGAGCCCTCAAGTAACTGTAAATTAGCTACAACGCCATCACTTAAAGCCCGCACTTGCGTATAAGATAAATTAAGCTCAGCTTGTGCTAACTGGTTTGCTGCATGGCGCAGTGCTAAGTTATCTTGCCCTGAATCGCCACGCGCTAAAACAGCTTCTGCTAACTGTGCTTCAAAGGCAGCTAAATTAGATTGGCTTGCTGCAAAATTTGCACGAATGCTTTCAAGCTCTTGCTCCGAAATAGAGTTTTGTTTGTAGAGTGTTTCGCCACGCTTTTTTAATAGCTGCTGCTCATGCAATTTAGCGTTAGCTGCACTTATTTGTGCCTCCAGCGCTTTTACGTTGGTATCAAGTCGTTTATTTTGCAGTTTGGCATCATCAAGCGCAAGCTGCGCTTGCTCAAGTGCTAGTTGGTAAGTATTTTTGTCTATTTCAAATAATACATCACCCGCTTTAACCGTTTGGTTATTACTAACCAATACATCGGTAACACGGCCGTTTATTTGCGGCGATATTTGCACAACCGGATGGTAAACCCGTGCTTGTGGCGTAACCGGTAGCCATACATCGGCAACAATATAATAGAAAAATACAACAATAAAACCAACGAGCGATACTTTAACGTAGCGAGCAAATTTTTGATCGGGTGTCATACTTATTTATCTCCAGATAAGCTTACAATACAACGCCGCGCGTTTTCTTCCATTTGCACTAAACTATGCGCCATACCATCAAGCTGCTCCGTGCTTAAACCTGCATATAAACGCTGTTTAATATCGCTTGTTAACTCTTTTAAGTGTTCTAATAACTTTATACCCTCATCGGTAAAGTACAATTTTTTACTGCGTTTATCGTGTTCATCAACTTGTCGAATAACTAGATTTTGCAGCTCTAATTGCTTAATGGTGCGCGTTAATGAGGGCATTTCAATACCTAAGCTAGTCGCCAGCGCTTGCTGCGTAGCCCCTAAAGGTAAATGATGTAAGTGGATCATTGCCGTCCAACGCGACTGAGTTAAACCTAGCGGCTCAACCGCTAATGTTACCGCTTCTCGACATAAGCGGTGCACTCGCCCCATATTGCCGCATAAAGTTAAATCGAGTGTTTCATGAAAAGGAATACTGCTACTCATAGGAACTCTTACTGGTGAATATCAGCAAATTTTAACATTAGTTAGCAGGCTAAGTAAATATAGCATTACTCTGTCTCATACAGCGAAAGAATAAAATGAGCATACCCAACTTACCTTACTGGCAAATTGGGTATATGAGGGGAGAGGGGTGAATTAAATTACTGCTAAACGCTTAAAGCGAATAGTGGTCATTGCTGTAAATAGCCCACATAAGAGCACAAACAAACCAGTACTATAATAAAGCCCTTTAGTGCGTACAGGCTGCGCTATAGGCTGAAACTCTGGAAATAAATCCAAGTCACTATTTGTTACTGGTGTATCATTAAATAAATAAGGGTAGATAAATTCACTTACTTGCTTATGATATGCACTTACTTGCATTAAATAAGCTTGATACGCTTGAGTGTCTGTACCAGAAAACTGATTCAGCGCTTGTTGATAAAGCAGGTTGGGGGATAACCAGCTTACCTTAGATAAACTGTTTTCACGTGCTTGCTGTAATTGTAAATAAGCTTGCCAATGATTATCAACAGCAAGGTCGCTCAAGTTCTGCATGGCGTAATACCATTTCCAATGAAAGCGTCCTTGAAAATCAAGTTTATCGCGGTACTGTGGATACTGCTCACTAAAACGCGTTAATGCCGTTTGCATATCTTGATCCCAGCCATCATTTAAAATCAATCGCTGCTCTGTACTTGCTCTTAGTGCAGGTTGCTCAGTATATTGCTGATTAAGACCAAGATGAATAGCCCCAGGGATCAGCACTGAAAATACAAGCCAAATACTTACAAAAGCAAGGCTGTTGAACAAGCCGCTCATATTTAAACTAATAATAGCCGCAGCAATTAAAAACCATAACCCACTGTAGGCAAGTGTTAAACCTAATACTGCTATAAACACCCTATCAAATGGCAGCGATAGTAAAACGGCCGAAGCTAAAAATAGCAGTAAGACTATCCCTGCAACAATGTAAAAACGCAGCAATAGCGACCGAATAATGGTCTTTTTTGCTGCATTTCCAGCGAAAGCACTGAGTAATGTAAAACGTCCTGATTGACGTTCGTCACTTAGTAAATTTACACATAGAATGCCAATTAATATAGGTAGCATATAGGCAAGAACAAAACCCAAATCAAACCCACCGGCACGGTGTTTACTTGGGTTAATCACTTCTTTGTTGTAAATTTGCCCTTGCAAAGCTAGCGCGTTTACTTTCATTGCAGCTAAGTTATTTTGACTTTGCCCAGTAAACAGTGCTGCCCAAGGCGATAAATACCACTGAGTGGGCGCTTTAGCGTAATAAGCCAAAGATCCCATTTCAGGTAAATCACCTTTGTCTTTTAAATGCGCACGTTCTTTTTCAAACACTATCTTGGCAATAACTTGGTCTTTTCGTACCTCTTTATAAGCATTTGTACCTAAGAAAACAGCGAGTAGCGCGCTAAATAAAAACACTAACAAGCTAATTTGATTAGCACGCGGCGCCAATAAGCGCTTGAGTTCAAATTTAAGCATGAATAAATGCCCTCCGTTGCAATGCTGGCGAAATTAAAATACCAAGTAATAAAATAGTGATGAGCATAAATGCGCTTATTGCTACAGCACTGTTTTTTAATGACCAACTTAGGGTGGCATTTTGAAACTGAAACTCAGGAAAGTCCTGCCATAATGATGCTGAAACTCTTTGCTCACGGTCATTATGATGATCGACACCTTCAGCATGTATCTTATTCAAACCCTGAATGCGTTCAAACCTGTGATGCTCTGCTTGTTGCTCAAAATCAAAGAAGTGCCGACTGTCAGAAGCACTGATCGCCATCGATAAATCCCGTACTGCCAAATATGGATTGAGCCAGTAAAACTTGCTCACAAATGCCTGTTGCGCTGCAAATTTATTCAACTGGCTTTGATAGTGCCGTTGATATATTTCAGCACTGATCCGCTCACCTTCTTGCATTACTAGTCCTCGGTAGTTAACCGGCAACTCCTCCACAGTATTAACACCGTAGCTTTGTAATACTTGCTGTTTGAATTCGCTAAAATGAGGATCGTCTGGATTGTGGCTATTACCAACTTTACGAATATCTGTTTGCACCGCTAACGCCAGCATATTACGGCTCTTATGCGGGTGTAACTGCTGAGCTATATCAGCCAACGTTCGTGGTGTAAGAACTAATAATACAAACCATAGAGTTATAAGTGCGGTTAAACTGTGTTTAGGTAAACGTGTTAAACTTGAAACCAGTAACACAACCGCAACCCAAAAAATGCAGTACGCTAAATACAATAAAAATAGCAACCCAATACGAATTAACATATCAGCCGAAAATGCAACCTCACTCGCGGTTGAAATAACCAGTGAGGTAATAAAAACGGGCAGTAAAAATAACGCACTAAGCAATGTATAAGCGAAACCCTTACCAAATAACAAATGATTAAATTTAACCCCAACAGCTAACATTTGTTTGAGTGTGCCACGCTGTTGATCGCCACTTATAGTTGAAAAACTAAGAGCAATTAACAGTAATGGCCACACAAACAATAATAAATTTGCCACAGATAATTCGGAAAATCTTAACAAAGTGGCCGCTTGGCTATCATTGGCAAAGTTCGCACTGTTTTGTTTATGCGCTTCTAAAAATACGCTATTGCCTACCCAATTATTTACACCTATATCAAAATAACTCAGTGCACTGGGCGCTCGAAAAGCAAAGTGCCCAAAGTGTGCAACTCGGTGCGGGTGTCTATCTGGTTGAGCAAGCCATTGCTGTTCAACCATCTGCTGAGAACTTATTTGTAGCGAACGGCTTTGTTGGTACTGTTGCCAGCTAGTAAATAACGCTATTGCTAACAACAATTGCATTAAAGCAAACAACAACCATAGCGTACGGTTTCTTACCTTTTGTTTTAGCTCATGTTTACACACGTGCCAACTAATAAAATGAGACATTAATCATTCCTTTTAAAATCGATATGACACACTCAAGTCAACTGAACGGCCGTCCGTTGGCGAGTGAATTGTTTCACTACCGACCAAATAAACGTAGTCAGAATAGCTATCGAATACGTTATTCACTCTAAGGCCTGCATTACCCCAGCCCAAATCGTAATTAATCGCTAGATCAACTAGTTTGTAGTCACCATATTGCTTGTTTTGAACAACATTACTGACATAGTAATCCCCCTGAAAATGACCATACATTGCCACTTTAAGCTTGTTTACAGGGCGATATATAACTCCTGCAGTTGCAGTAAACTCAGGAACTCCTAACAGCCAATTACCTTTCTGGGCAATTTTAGCTTCACCGGGTTCAATTAATTTTGCTTCTTGGCGCGTGTACGAAGCAAAGCCTGACCACTGTGTATTGATATCTGCGCTGAACGCAAGATCCCAGCCTTTTCGCTTAGTTTCGCCAATATTATCAAATCCGCCCGAGCCATCAGTTTTGGGGGTTAATTCATCTTTTGCATCCTGCTGCCAAACAGATAAGCGTGTATTCAACCACTCAAATAGTTGCCATTTTGCACCGGTTTCATAACCATAGTTTTTAGAGAAATCATAACCTGGATCTTGTTCACCCAAGTAGGCTTTGCTACCTGTAGGAGCTTGAAAGCTAACACCGTAATTAGCAAATAAGTTCAATGAATCAGTCAGTTCATAGAGCACATTAAATTTAGGCTGTACGATTAAACCATCATCATTTATGGTTTTGCTTTGTTGCTTTAAACCATCATACAAATCACCACTAAAACTATCTAAACGTATGCCGCCACTAAGTAAAAAGCGTTCACCACGGTATTGTAATTGACCAAAACCACCATAATTATTGTAGTCAAAATCCCAATTTCTAAACTGCGCTTGACGCTGCTTTACAATTGTTGCGAAACGCTCATTGGTATTATCTTGCGCTTGATAATCAAGACCCATTGTAAATAACCACTGTGGGCTTAGTGTTGCACTTAACGTTGCGATAGCACCGTATTGTCGGTCTTTTTCTAAACGCTCTTGTTGTACAGAACTCGCTGTATATTGAATATAACGATGGCGATCAAACTGTTGTGCGTAACTCTTAATACTTAATTGCCACTGCCGATTAAATGTATGATCAACATGAACACTCAAGTGTCGTGTTTGTTTATCACCGCTGTCATTTTTTGCATAATCTGCAGATTGGGTCGCATCGAGATGCGCTTCTTCCTCTGTTAAATAACCTGGAGCATCAGCTTCGTAATCAAAATAACGCGCAATCACGCCAACTTCAGTTTGATCCGTTGGTTGATAAAACCACTTAGCTGAAAATGTATGCTTTTGTAGATCACTATGATCACGGTAGCCCTTCGTATCACGCATCCCAACAAAATAATGTTGAGAAAAGCGCTCATTGATATCGCCAAAATACCCTTGCGCCTCGTATGTATTAAAACTACCGAGCAATAACTCAACCTCTTGGGCTTCATCACGACGGCTGCGCATATTAATGTTACCTGCGAGATTATGTAACCCATAACGAGCATCTTGATTACCTTTAACAACCTCTATTGATTCTAACTCCATTGGAAAAAGTGCATCCATTTCACCTAAGCCAACATGTAAATTACTAGGAATACCATCGATTAATAATTTAGTATGTGGCATAGAACCTTCAGCATTAAAGCCACGAATAGCTACATCTGTAGACACAATACCTTGATTAAAGCGTGAAAAATAAACCCCTGGGATTTTAGTTAATAAGTCAACGGTGACATTTACGTGCTCATTTTGTAGTTGATCACGATTAATTACATCTACTGAGCCAACGAGCTGGACTTCTTTAGCCCCGTTGCTTTGCCCAGTAACTTCTATAACATCACCAATAAATAGCGTTGAATCTTTACTTTGTTCATCACCAGCCAGTGCAACACTTGAAAAACTGAGACAACTTAATAAAGCGATATTAATTGGTGAAAGGCGGGTACTACACATGTTGGTTTTCCTATTAAATTTATACAGCTTCTGGGTTTAAAAGAGGTGTATTTACTGACTGAGGGTGTGCAGATAGCCCATCACCACTGATAATTTGGTGATAGTTCGCTTCAAGGTCGTCAAGTGATAATCCTTTGTTATCAAGCAAAGCACATAGCTTTCCTTGCTTCATTATGCCTATCTGCTTAGCTAGGCAGTGAGCACAATAAAGATCATGAGTCACCATTAGTATGGCCGCGCCGCGCTGTGCCAGTATCTCTATAATTTTAATAAATTCACGTGTAGCACTTGGATCTAAGCCAGAAGTTGGCTCATCCAGTAATAAAACTTTCGCCTTACGTAAAATAGCAAATGCAATACCCACTTTTTGACGCATCCCTTTGGAGTAACTACTCAGCGGCTTTTGCCATGCCGATTTTTGTAACCCCGTTTGAGTAAGTGCGTCTTCAATGCCAGTAACGCTTATTACTTGTTTAGTAAGCGAGGCTAAATACTGTAAATTTTCAATCGCATTAAATTCTTCAAATAAGTTAACTTGCTCGGGTAGATAAACAAGCTTTTGCTTACTTTTTTCTGGCTCTAGTTGAACATCAATTTCATCAATCGTCATGCAACCAGAATCTGGCGTAATGAAATTTAGTAATAGATTTAAAGTGGTGCTCTTACCTGCACCATTTGCACCAAGCAAACAGGTAACTTGGCCAGCGGGGACTGATAAGCACAAATCATTTAACGCATGATTATCACCAAACGACTTACTTAGATGGCTAATTTCGATCATAAAACAACTCCCTTAACAACCTCAAAATGAAATGTTATACTATATCAAAAGAGTTATAGGTACAAGCAAGCCTTTTCCTTAATAGTCATTATCAGCCAGATTAAATTTATATCCAGCTGCACACAAAAAACCGACTTTCATCGGTTTTCGGTTTGGTTATTATTTGAGATTGAACTATTAAAAGTTAAGTAAATTAGCTGGAGAGTATTGATCAGTCAGCACCTTAGTATCACTTGGCCAGTCCTTTCCATCTTTAGTGAAAAACATACGCTGGCTAATTGCCTCTATATCCACATCATAAGGGGTAAGTAGTGGAGCTAGTTGCTTAACCCGCTGTGCTATTTGTTGCTCTGTAGGGGTTTTGTTATAACCGGCTAAAATAATCCGGTTACTATTATTATTGGCTGTTACATTAATAAAATCGCCAAATACCGCATGATAAGTTGCCGACTCATGTTCATAAAGTTTACTTGATGAAAACGTGTTAGCAGCAACAATTCCGCCTTCGGCTAATACGCTTTTTATTTCTTCAAAAAACTCTTTTGTGAGTAGGTGCTCAGGAATGTAATCGCCATTAAACGCATCTAAAATAATCCAATCAAATTGCTGGCTTTTAAGCGCCGCACGTTTAATAAAAATACGCCCATCTTGTACTTTAGTAGTTACGTTATCGGTTTCTATAAAGTTAAAATAATCGCGCGCCACTTTAATTACCGAAGGATCTATTTCAACATTTTCAATGTGTGCCTTTGGGTATAGCTCATGAATCATATTAGAGAGCGTGCCGCCACCTAAACCAATAATGAGTACATTTTTAGGTTTATCAATCAGTAATAAACTAGAAAAAGCCAGTTTAGTATAATTAAATACCAGTTTTTTAGGGTCGCTAATGTACATGCAACTTTGGCTGCTTTGTCGAGTTTTTTCATCAAACTTTAAACAGCGTAAATCGCCAGTTTCTTCAACGAGTAAATTTCGATATAAAGAGCGCTCTTTATGCACAACATTACTCATACTATGAGCTGAAAATAGCAGCGCCATTATACTAATAAACAATAATTTAAGCTTGTGCATAAACGGCCTCTCGCACTTTAAGTTTATCAAAGCTAATAGCAATTAGCCCAAGCGTGCCTAACACACCAGCAAAACCTAAAATAATGGTGTTAACATCAAACGCCAGTACCATATAAAAAGAGGTAATAATGGTGCCCAGCGCACTGCCTAAGGTACTTACAAAATAAAGGCCGCCAGCCACTTGGCCGCTGCGCTCACTATTGGTAACCAGCAAACGTACAGAGTAGGGCGAGATCATGCCTAAAATAATGGTGGGTATAAAAAATAACGCGGTTGAGGCGAGTAACGAGCCGTAGCGGCTGTCTTCAATATGCGAAAAAATAAATGCCATAATTGGCTCAGCAAACAAAGCAATGGGCACCACCATAATACTGGCAACTAAAAAGATTAACCCATATTTGGTCAACGAAGGATGACGAATAGACAGCTTCCCTCCCAGTAAATACCCGAATGATAAGCTAAGCATAAATACCGTAATAATACTGCCCCAGATATGTACGCTACTGCCAAAGTAAGGCGCTAAAATGCGCCCACCTAACAGCTCTATTCCCATAATACTAAAGCCACTGCTAAAGGCTAAAAAGTAAATTAATGCATTTGTTTTTGTTAACATTATATTATTCTTATTGTGTTATTTTCATCCATCTTAACGTGATAGCTGTATAGCCGCTAGTATAAAAATTAGACGCACACATAGAGCGCAAAAAAACATTTTGTTATAAAGTAACACATGCTATAGTTTTGGTTATAATATAACGTTACCAAAAGCATTTTATGAAGTACTCATTAATTTACTTAGCCTGCTTAAGTGCAAGCGCACAAAGCATTGCCCAAAGCCAACCAATAGAGAAAATTGCGGTTACATATAAACAAGCTTACCGAGGCGATATTCCTCAAAAGCAAATGCCACAATCAATCGAAACTCTCGATAACGCGGTACTTGATCAAAAAGGAATAACTCAATTACAAGATGCGCTGGATTTTTCTGCCAGTATTTCACGTAAAAATAACAGTGGCGCATTGTGGGATAGCTTTTCGATTCGTGGATTATCGGGTAACGAAAACATGCCATCGGGTTACTTAATTAATGGTTTTAGCGGTGGACGCGGATTCAGCGGCCCTCGTGATGTATCAAACATTGAGTACATTGAAGTATTAAAAGGTCCAGGTTCTGCACTATACGGGCGCTCAGAGCCCGGCGGTACAGTAAATATCGTAACCAAAAAACCTCAATTTGAGCAACAGGGTGAGCTAAAACTTAGCTTAGGTAGTGATAATTTTAATCGCGTTGAAGGTGACTATACAAACGGCATTAACGATAACACAGCATTTAGAATAAATGGCGCATGGCAAGATAGCGACAGCTACCGCGATGAGGTGTACACCCATAAAAAGGTGGTTACGCCATCTATTTATCATCAAATAAACGCTTCAACCAGTATCACTTATGAATTTGAATACGTTGATTTAGCCCAGCTATTTGACCGTGGGGTTGTTGTACTTAATGATAATTTTAATACTGTTCCTAGCTCGCGCTATTTAGGCAATCCTAACGATGGTGACACGCAAGTATATTCTCGTGGTCACCAAGTGACTTTAAATCACGATATAAACAATGAATGGTCACTTATTGTAGGCGCAAACTACCGCAGCTCAACATTAGCTGGGTTTTCGTCTGATGCTGAACTTTCACCCTCGCGCCAATCATTATCCGGTGATGGCCGCACACTTACCCGCCAACAGCGCTACCGCGATTATGACGTTGATGATACCAGCCTTAAATTTGAGCTAAGTGGGCATTTTGATACAGCAGGAATTACCCATCACTTATTAATTGGAGCCGACGCATACAAATACGACTTACGCACTGGACTTTATCGTTATCGCAGCGGTAACGGCACTTACACAGTTGATATTTATCAGCCGAATTATAACGTTGCGCGTCCTGAAGTAGATTTACTCTACGAAAACAACGAACAACAAGATGCTTATGGTATATACGTTCAAGATCAAATGGATCTGACTGATAAAATTAAGCTATTAGTTGGCTTTAGATTCGATAGCGTAGATCAAGACATTTTAGAAACCAAAAGTGGTGTGCTTTCAAGTAGCTCACAAAGCCAGGTAAGTCCACGAGTAGGCTTAGTATACGAGCTAAACAACGCTGTAACCTTATACAGCAGCTACTCCGAAGGCTTTTTACCATTAAGTGGCACAGATGCAAACGGCGACCCATTTGGCTTTGAATACAGTGACTCATTTGAAGTAGGCGCTAAATTTAGCTACCAGGGCATAACAGGAACCTTCGCATTATTTGATGCCACTAAAAGTAATATGCTAGTAGCCGACCCTATAAACGTTGGTTTTTCAGCGCCTATTGGTAAAGCAAACAGTAAAGGTGTTGAACTCGATTTAAGTACTTATATTACTGATGATACAAAGTTTAATTTATCTTACGCTTATATAGATGCCAGTACTGCAAACGACATAATAAATGCTGATTGGGGCGTGCCAATCAAAAAAGGCAGCCCATTAGTCAATGTGCCTAAAAATAACTTAAACCTAACGCTTAGCCATCAAACGGCCGTTCTTGGTAAAGAGCTAGAACTAGGTGCCAGTTATCAGTACACCAGTGAGCGATTAGGCGATGCCGCCGATTTAACATTTAACTTACCGAGCTATCAACTAGTTGGTATTTTTGGGCAGATAAACTTAACCGAGCGCACCAAGTTAAATATCAGTGTTAACAATATTCTTGATGAAGAATATGCTCAAAGTAGCTACAACGCATTATGGGTTTACCCCGGTGCGCCTACTCAATTTAAGATGTCATTGGCATATCAATTCTAACAATTTCATAGTCCCGATTAGCTATTTTAACCCGACTTTTGTTATTTAGCTTTTCATCCAAAGCGTCTTAATGTAGTGGTTAAGGCGCTTTTTTTATTGTTTTGTATAATACATAGCAGCTGTTAACCCCCTTTACAGTTATTCTTCAATTGATATGAAGGCAATTAAAAAAGCCGTATAATTTATATACGGCTTTTGTTTTTAATTAAAACTGATAGCTTATCCGAGCCGAAACATTACGTCCTGGTTGGCTATATTGGCTAAAATCAGTACCTTTGGATTGACCAGCAATAAGTTCAAACGGTACGTACTCTTTATCGAGTAGGTTAAGTAAACCTACATTCATTTGCCATGCTTTCCACTGATAATTTGCATATAAATCAACAACACCATAACCGTTACCTTGTGTTGTTTTATTACCATTAGTATCAAGTACTACATCAGACTGCGCCTTAGCTAAACGCCAAGCCGCGGTCCAATTAACATTGCCAAACTCAGTGCTTACTAATATAGAACCATTTAACGGGCTAATACTAGTAAGTGGCTGATCAGAGTCTTTGTTTTCACCATCTACGTAAGCAACATTGGCTTCTAATAAAATATCGTCGGTGACATACATAGCAATACCAGCTTCTACACCGCTGATCTGGGTTTCGCTAATATTTTGGTATTGGTAAAATGTTTTATTTACATTAGGAATATAAGTTGGCTCAACACCCGCAATGGTTGTTTCGATAAAGTCATCATAGGCAGCATAAAAAGTACTTAGATTTACACTAATATCGCTACTTGCGTATCTTAATCCGATCTCGAATGAGTCACTGCTTTCAGGGTCTAAATCTGCGTTTGGTAATATTTGATAAAATGGCTCAACACCATGGCTTTGATAGGCTTGGTCGTGTGGCGGTATTTTAAAGCCTCGAACATATTGCCCATACCAAGATAAATTATCGTCTACCTGATAAATCACACCCAGCTTTGGTGAGAACGCAGACTCGGTAATATCATCAAGCTCGGCGTCAGCGTATAACGCATCTTTTTTGGCTTCAAGTGCATAATAATCGTAACGAATACCCGCAACTAACGACCAATCAGTCTCGTTAAATTTAATACTGTCTTGCATATATACACCAACTAAAGAAGTATCGGCGCCAGGAAATGCTTTTTGTTTTTCATTCGTAAAATCAACAGTACCATCATTTAATACACGGGTTTTTAAGCGTGGTCGAGTAGTATCATATAAATCAATATCTACTCCATAGACAAATTCATGCTCGGTATTTTCTCCTTTAACTTCCTTACTAAATACCGCTTTTAAGCCTAAAATATCTTGCTCAAACCCGTAGTCATTATAATCGATGTAATTTCTAGCTGCGCTTATTTGGTCACTTTGTTGCTCGTATCGACTATAAGATAGTTGCCCATACCATTTATCAAATATAGCTGTTGCCATATCTGAATCATAATCGAGTGCAAATGAGATATTTGTGTCTTCGTCTTCGGTTTCTTGAATGGATGGAGTGATTACTTGCTCTGTTGTTTGATTAAAGTAATCTAAGGTATATTTAAGGGTCCGCTTTTCATCAAGTTTTTGCTCAACTTTAAGCAGTAAAGCATCAGAGCGGGCATCGTAACCTGGTAAATCTTCAACGTAGTTTTGTACTTCTTCACTATCGCGATGGCTATAAACAGCGCTAATAGCAAAGTCACCTAAATCTTTTGCTGCTGTAATATCAGCAGCAACCTGATTGCTTTGGCCTTGGTAGCCTAACGCTACTTTTACCAAGCTTTGTTGATCCACTAAATAATCACTCGGATCTTTAGTTGTTATTACTACAATTCCCCCTAGTGCATCAGAACCATATAGCGATGATGCCGCCCCTTTTGCAACTTCAACTTGTTTAACACCCGCAACATCAAAGTAATTTCGCCCCACTAAATAACCGCCGCCGCCAGCGTAGCCATCGTTTGTGCGTCTTCCATCTTTAATAAAAACAACTCTGTTGCCACCAACACCCCGTACAGTTAATGTTTGCGCGCCTGCGCCACTGCCAGTACTTGAGATACTTGGATCGTATTTAAACATAGTTTGTAAATCTACAGCGAGCTGACGCTCAATATCTTGTTCGGTAATAACCGTTACTGAGCCAGTCACATCTTCAAGCTTTTGTTCAAAACGAGAGCCACTAACTACAATATGATCGTCAATAACATTTTCGGCCAATGCGCTACCAGAGCTAATTAACAAAGAGGCTAATGCTGTAAATTTAAAAGAAAAGGGATTCATCTCCACTCCAAATGATAATAGTTATTATTTACTTTTAAATGGTACAACTAACCCAAAACAAGATCAATTGATTATGATAATCATTTTCATTTAGATTAAAGTGGTTATAATACTAAAAAATAAAATCGGAGTTTGTTATGAAGTACCTAATTTTTTTTCTGGCTTTAGCCACTCAATCAGCACTCGCGAAAGAGCGTGTGATCAGTGCTGGCGGCACATTAACTGAAATAATCTACGCACTAGAAAAACAAAATAGTTTAGTCGCGGTTGACCAATCAAGTATGTATCCGCAACAAGCAACACAGTTGCCACAGGTAGGTTACTATCGAGACCTAGCCGCTGAGGGAGTGCTTTCAATGCGCCCAACTACGTTACTTGCACTTGAAGGTGCAGGAAGAGAGCAGGCGCTAAAGCAAATAGAAGCGACCGGAGTGAAGGTTATTCACTATAAAAAGCCGACTTCTGTAAATGAACTGCTTGCGCTAATTAAGCACCTTGGTAGTGATTTAGATGCAAACCTAAAAGCTCAAAGCCTAATTACTAAAATAAAAAAATCGTTACCTACTAAAGCAAAAACACAGACTCATAACGCTTTGTTTTTACTTTCAGCTAATGAGCGTGGGCTCGTCGCAGCAGGACAAGAAACGGTGCCCAACTTGCTGTTTAATTATGCGGGCATTACCAATATAGCTGCTACGCATACAGGCTTTAAAACAATTAACAGTGAAGTACTGGCTGTAAGTCAGCCCGATTTTTTAGTGGCGCCAGCGCATGTTGTGCAAAGCCTTGGTGGGAAACAAGCCTTTTGTAAACAGCCTACACTTCGTTTATTAAAAGCAGCGCAAGAGTGTCAATTACTGGTCATGGACAGCTTACTTTCACTGGGCATGTCGCCGCGTATTGCAACTGCGATTCAAGCATTGCATGAGTATAAAACACGCTTATGAGCACGTTAACTTTGAATCGTTTTAACGCCATAACACTGAGTAACCCGCATAAGTGGATGCTATTAAGTTATGGCTGCATTTTTGCTTTAGCATTACTTAGCATAGGCTATGGAGCCGCAGGATGGGATTGGCGCTTAGCGATTGCATGGCTAGCCCCTGAGCATTTTAGTCAATTTGATGCGCTACAAATTAATGTAGTTACACAAATACGCCTGCCTCGTTTTGTCCTTGCAGTGATGGTGGGTTTAGTACTTGCACAAACAGGGGCTGCAACTCAAGCGCTGTGCCGTAACCCGCTTGCCGATCCCTCTATTATTGGTATAAGCGCAGGCGCTGCAATGGTCGCGGTTGCTTTTATTGCCCTTAGCGCACAATTTAATTTTAACGCTCAACACTACTTACCTTATGCCTCATTTTTGGGCGCACTCTCAGTAACGTCGCTGGTATATTTAGTCTCAAAACAACAAAAACAAATTAATATCAATACGCTTATATTAGTCGGTGTCGCTATTAATGCATTGGCATTTGCTGTTATTGGGTTATTAAGTTTTTATGCTGATGACAGCGCACTGCGGTTAATTAACTATTGGACCATGGGCTCATTAGGCGGTGCGAGTTGGGATAATATAAAACAAGCGAGTCCTTTGCTTTTACTGAGCCTTATCGGGCTATGGCGATTAAAAGAGCCAATGAATTTACTTCTTATTGGTGAATCACAAGCTCAATACTTAGGTGTCGATACCAGCAAGCTTAAATTATACGTCATTATATTAGTTGCATTGGGCGTAGGTGCGGTAGTTGCGCTAACAGGTTTAATTGGCTTTGTTGGTTTAGTTGTTCCTCACATCGCACGCCTCATGGTTGGGCCACATTTACGAAATATGCTGCCACTTTGTATGCTTTTAGGTGTGATTGTGTTGCTACTTTCAGATTGGTTGGCACGCTTAGTTGTTATGCCTGCGGAGCTGCCAATTGGCATTATAACGGCGTTACTTGGCGCTCCACTATTTATATATTTGATCATTAAAAATAAGCGAGATTGGTCATGATCACGTTTAACAACCTCAATATAGGCTTTAACACCCATCGTGTTTTAGAGGGTATTAGCGGCAATATCCAAGCAGGACAACTTGTCGCACTGATAGGCGAAAATGGCGCAGGTAAATCGACCTTACTGCATACTTTGGCAGGCATGCATCCCTTTGAGGGAGATATACTATTTAATACCAAACCTTTGCATTCATTTTCTAAAGAGCAATTAGCTAGCAAGCGCGCTGTAATGATGCAAAGTAACCATGTTGGCTTTGATTTTAGTGTATTTGAACTCATTGCTATGGGCCGCTATCCCTATACAGAGTCTCTTAAAACACAAGCCAATAAAGTTCAAAAATATGCCTCACTTATGGATTTAACCCATTACCTAACACGTCGAATGAGTGCGCTTTCGGGCGGCGAACAACAGCGAGTTCATATGGCGCGCACATTAGCCCAGTTAGATGCTTTTACTGCGCAAACGGGGCCTAAATTAATGTTGCTCGATGAGCCAACATCAGCGCTAGATATGCGTCATCAACATACTTTACTTAGCTGTGTTAGAACCTTTGTAGAGCAAGGAAACAGCGCCATTATTGCTATACACGATCTTAATTTAGCAAGCCTTTATGCAACCAACGCTATTTTATTACACAACCAAAAAGTGCTGCAAAGCGGGTCTATAAATACCGTTTTAACAGCACAAAACTTACAACAAATGTACGCCATGAAATTGCACGTTAACCCTCATCCTTATAACGATGCGCCCATGGTTTTTTCTCAACGTCAGGAGTTTTCATGAGAGAGCAAGCATTAAACGACGCACGTACGCTCGTTTTTAAAACCCATGCCGGCGTAATGTCGACCATTTCAAATAATTTACGCGGCTATCCGTTTGGCTCTGTTACACCTTATATGTGTGACGAACAAGGTCGCATCTACTTTTTTATTAGTGACATAGCTCAGCACACCAAAAATTTAAAACAGGACTCACGCATGAGTCTGACTATTTTTGATGCCGCCGATTATGGCGATCAAAACGAACATGGGCGAGTAACACTCGTAGGTGATGGCTCTATTGTGGCAAAAGAGCAAAGCGAAGTACTACTTGATAAATATATAGCTTTGTATCCTGAGGCTGCAAGCTATCGCAATGCGCATGATTTTCAGCTTTGGCAATTAGATGTAGTACGGGTGCGTTATATTGGCGGTTTTGGAAAAATATTTTGGCTTGAGCAAAACGAGTGGCAAGCTCAGCCTAAAAAGTGGGATGAAAGCCAGCAGCAAAGCATGATCACTCATATGAATGAAGATCATCAAGATGCTATGTCGCTGATATTAATGCAGCACTATAACGTAGCCGATAACACCCCAATAATGAGCGGCCTACTACCCACAGGCTTTTATATACAAAGCCACAAGCGTAATTACTTTATTAATTTTGTGAACGAGTGCGATAGCCCATTAGCCGTGCGAAAAGCACTTGTAGCCTTAACAAACCAAGCTCGAAACAGCTCAAACCAACTAGCGGAGACAGTATGAAAAAATTAATAGCCTTACTCAGCACTACACTGCTACTGAGTGCCAATGCTGCATATGCAGACGAATGCACACTAAATATAGATGCAAACGATATGATGCAGTTTTCAACTAAAACACTAAGCGCCCCTAAAAGCTGTAAACAAGTGACCGTAAAGCTTAGTCACACCGGTAAATTACCTGCCAATGTAATGGGTCATAACTGGGTGCTATCTACTGAACAAAACATGCAAGGTATTATCACAGATGGCAACGCAGCAGGGCTTAGCAACCACTATATAAAGCCTAATGATAGTCGCGTGATTGGTGCTACAGACATTATTGGCGGCGGCAAAACAACCGAAGTTACTTTTAAAACCAGCGGCTTAACCGCCGGAACCGATTACACTTTCTTTTGTTCTTTTCCTGGCCATTACGCCATGATGAAAGGCACATTTACGCTTAAGTAAATATTAAAAAGTGTATTACACAAACACAGTGCCAACCTCTTATTGGCACTGTGTTTTCTCGCCTCGCTTGACTAAAGCTTTGAATGCCGCTTGTTGATGTGCTTTTTGCACATAACGAGCAGGCAAAGCGTTAACTTCTAATTGATAACCATTTTGCTCAGGTTGTACTTTTGATACTGGCGAAACCCATACAACATTGAGCTCTGGGGCAATTCGCTTAATTACCCGCGCTATGCCTTCACCATTTCTCACATGAAAGTCACCAGCTAAATGTATAACCTGTGTGCCCTTATTTTCACTAATATGGTTAACGATAGACTCAGCCATGGTTTCATCCCAAGTAACTTGCGCGGCGTAAAGTTTTTCGTTTTTACTCGCCGTTCCATGATGCATGGATTGCATAAAGCGTTCTTTATAAAGGCTTGGAGAAATATCTATCTCTTTTGCAATAAAACTACGCTGTTGTGCGTCAAGCTTATTAATATAATTAATACCTTGGCGACCAATACAGGTAACAATATGCTTAGGCGCATTTGCAGCTATCACATCGCTATTTTGCATCTTCGCCAATTCCACTAACGCACGATAATCGCTCTTATAATTAGGCCAAGCCTTAGTGTTATCAATTAGGTATTGTTCACCTATTTTACTCTCAAGATAAAGGTTTAGTGTTTGCTGATCAGCGCGGCTAAATTGCTCAAGCGATAGAGCAATAGGCTTATTTTGCGTGCTTAATTGCTGAAACAGCTCAGCCTGAAATAAGTGCACACCGGGGTGTGTATGCCATTCACCGACTAAAACAACATCGGCATTCAAAAGCGTGGATTCTGACAATATTGAATTAACTCGCTGGCCATTTGCATTATAAAGCCCGTAATTATACAAGGATGAACTTTGAGATACTGATACTGTGTTTATACTGCAGCCTGATAATCCACTGAGTAAAACAAGTGCTAAAAATGGGTTTTTCATATCGGTTTTTATAAAAATAAGAATCAAAACAATGAAGTTAGTATACACAACAAACTGCTTTAAACCCACAAATGCAAATAAAAACAATTATCATTTGATGTTTTAGAGTTTCTGTTTTACAGTCTTAAAAAATATACAGATATGGAACGTCCCATGGCCTTACCTTTTTTATGTGCTCGACACAAACAACATGTTTTATGTCAACCAGAGCAAGCAATTATAGATATTCAAAACGCGCAGTTAAGTGGCGAAGCGCTGTTTAAACGATACCAATTTGCACAAGCATTGCCGTACTTGGGGTGTGCACTTGAAAGTGCGTCCTTGTTAGCTCAAATGTATAACTGTGCGAATAAACAGCAAATCATACAAATTACCTCACTTACAGAGCGCCTTTATTCCACACTTCACTTTTTAGACGAACAAAGTGCTGCGCACAATGCACTCATACAATCTATTAATCTGCTAAACGAGATATTGTATAGCGATGATGAATATCATGACTTAGCGCTTTCATGCATTACACAGCTAAAAAAATTAGCACTGCAACATCCTCCACACCTTACTAAGCACTAATCTTTATGGCAATAAGCAACGCGCTAAACAAAATTGGGTTAACTTTTTATATTAATAATGGCTAACATATCTTCTTCGTCTTCATCTAGGCCAACTTCTTCAAACCCAAAACTAGAATAAAAATCCTTAGCAACAGGGTTTTGCGGGTTATAACAAATCTCGATTTGTTCAAGCTTAGAAGTCGTTTTAATCTCTGCAATTGCCATTAATAATGCTTGGCGGCCAATACCTTTATTTTGATGATGTTCATCTACCATAAAACGCCAAATAGAAACTTTTGTAAGGGTTTCTTGTACCCACATAAAAAAGCCTACAGGTTTACTATTTAGGTAAATAGCTTTACAGGTATACCCGCTATTGTAGTGCGCCTCAACTAACGACCACATATTACACGCTACGTATTCTTGCTGCGCTTTGGTAACGTCTAAATCGCATACCTCTTCGTAATTAGCAGAGGTGACATCTTCCAATGAAATGTTCATTATTGTCCTTAATTTAAAACATGGAGTTATAAGTAGTTTTGTTTTATCACGTTATCAGCACTAACATATCTAGGCAATGTATTCTTTTTAGGCACAAAAAGCCGCAGTAATAAATACTGCGGCTTTGTTTACATAACACGTGTAATTCTTTATTGATAACAAACAATAGTACTGTGCTTTTGAAGCTTTTCAGAATTGTTATGCTCTTAAGCTGGTGTTACTATTATCGAAACGGATTTTTAATTATCAATAAATGGAATTAAGGTTATGGCTATTCAATTAGCAAACTACGAAATTAATATACGCTCATTTCACCCTGAAAAAGACTTTGGCTGGTCTGGACTAATGTTTGAAGGAATAATCGAGGGTTTTCGCTAAAACCTAGTGGTATTAAACCTACGACCTCAAGGATTTGGCATCGTCTACGGCTTTCTACAAAAAATAGTAAAATTAGTTCTATTGATACAATATCAGATCCATCAAAAGCACCGTGGGAAGATAAGAAAAGAATATATTCTGGTAACCTAGCACCAAAAGGGCGTGTTACCCTCAAAGAAAAACCTCCAACTAATAATAGTATTTATCAGTATCGGTTAGACGGCCAATACGGGGGAGTTAATCACGCCATGCCAGGTTCTCCTCAGATGCAAGAAAGATTAGACTTTTCATACGTGCCAACTTTAAATGTTAAGTATAAAATTATTATAGACATTGATACTGTTAGCGGTCACATGGATATAGTTACTTATATCACTGGCGATGCTTTTCCTAATTGTGAAGCATTTATTGTTGGTCCTGGTGGGCGAGCTATCTCCCTTGGTATACATGTTCGCAAAGTTGCGCCACCACTAAGCTTATCTCTTAATGCTGATTACCCAATGATTGTAAGCGCACTCCGTTTGCCTCTCAACAATAATGGTAGTTTTAAAGGGACCGTAGGCGATGAACTATTTAGACAGGCAAATAAATACCCCAAATTAAGCTTTCATAAAATAGCGGATTGGAATTATCGTTTCACTTCTATTCCAGCAAATAGCGGTCATTGTATGCTGCTTGAAAAAGCGAGTTTAGAAAACTGTTTTAATGGCTTACTTAAGTAAAAAGGCGACTCGATGAAACCCATCTTTAAAGCACACTTTTTAAAAATATTGTTTTTTGGTTCAATGATATCGTTATTATCAGCCTGTACAGAGGTAAAAAAAAGTGAACCCGTAATTTACCTTATACCTGAAAATTATGTTGGCTCTCTATACATAATATTTAATGCACCAAACGGGCATCCACCGAAATACGAAGACGGCTCTCGGGTATATGAAATACCACCATCAGGTATACTGGTTACACAAATGGATGCCAACGAGGGCTGGATTGAAAACAATCAAATACAATACTTTGAAGTGAGTAATGCGAATGAAAGAACACCCATAAGCGAAGACTCTTCATTAAAAGATAAAGATACTACAGACGATGGAGAAACAAGAACTGTGTATGTGGGTGGCCTAGGTGAATCGGGTCCAATATATGGCTGTACTGTGATTAATCAAAATTTTACGGTTGGTACAGACGCAGAACAGACCGACAGGAAAAATTTATTCAGTATATACGATGCTATTAAGCGCAAAAATATAGATGAAAAACTTTTCAAAGGTATGTGTAAGAATAGTAAAGATGTTACATCACCCCAATAATAAAATGTAGTTACTTTTTCAAAATACCAATATCCGACGTATTACTTAGCTAATTACTAAAGCTATTCAAATAAAAAAGCCGCAGTAATAAATACTGCAGCTTTTGTTTTTAGCTAAATGCTTTTAGTATGCGCCTGCGCTATATATAAGCTCGTAGCTGTGGCTGTAAATCTCAAGGATGTTACCAAACGGGTCTTCCATGTAGATCATGCGGTACGGCTTTTCACCAGGGTAATAGTAGCGTGGCTCTGGCATACGTTTTTTACCACCTGCAGCAACAATACGATCCGCTAAGACTTCTACATCTGGGTCTTGTACACAGAAATGGAAGATACCGGTTTTCCAGTATTCAAAGTTGTCTTTAGGGTTTTCTTGGTCTTTAAATTCAAAAATTTCTACACCAATTCGGTCGCCTGTTGAAAGATGCGCTATTTTGAATTTTTCCCAATTTGGACCAAATACATCGGTACACATTTCGCCAATTGGGCTGTTGTCTTCAGTGATCACGGTAGGCTCCATTATGGTGTACCAGCCCATCACCTTAGTGTAAAACTCTACGGCTTTTTCAACATCGGGAACTGAAATACCAATGTGCGAAAAACTACGTGGATATGTATGACTCATAATAAATACTCCTACTTAACTATGTTTAGTTGATGGAGTGAGTTTACGAACTGACCAACATTAAGTAAAATTATCATTAATCATCATTTTGAGTATATTTTGTAATGATAAACCCGACATGGTTAAACACGTTTTGTACTTTAGTTGAGGTAAATCACTTTACCCAAACCGCCGAGCGCCTTTATATGACCCAGTCAGGCGTAAGCCAACATATAAAAAAGTTAGAGCAGCAAGTAGATTGCGCCTTGCTTGAGCGCCACGGTAAACAATTTACGCTTACCGTACATGGGCAAAACTTGTATCAGCAAGGCAGCTTATTATTAAAAGAATGGCAGTTTTTAGAGCAGCAATTAAAAGATGATTCACCTTACAGCGGTTTAGTAAAAATACAGTCGCCAGGCAGTTGCGGGCTAAAGTTTTACAATCAACTATTAGCACTGCAAGTAGAGCACAAGAAGCTAATTATAGATTACCGCTTTGCTCCAAATACCAATGTTGAACAAGCGGTGGCCAATCATAGTGCCGATATTGGCTTTTTAACTCAAGCGCCTACCCTTAGTGAAGTTACCAGCCACAAAATTGGTAAAGAATCCCTATTATTAGTAACGCCCGCACATATAGAAAACCCAACGTGGGAGGTTTTATGTGAGCTTGGCTTTATTGGCCACCCCGATGCAAAACATCATGCGCAGCTTTTACTTAGCGAAAACTACAGTGAATTTGAACATGTTGATCAAATTAAGCAAACGGGGTTTTCTAACCAAATAAGTTTAATACTGGAGCCGGTAAGTTTAGAGCTGGGTTTTACGGTTTTACCCGCACACGCAGTAAGTGCTTTTAATAAACCTGCGCTTATTAAAACGCATCATTTAACCAAACCAATTAGCGAAAATATTTATGTGTGCCATCACCGAAATAGGCCGTTAGCAAAGCGTATGCATTGCGTTATTGATGCGATAAAAGCAGGCTAGGGCACCTAAATCAGCGCCCGTAAAGCCCCTTTACAGCTTAAGCTGTACGTTTAGCTTTTTGCGTAATGTCTGTGAGGCTCTGTTTGCTTTTTAAATAAACCTTATGCACAGCAAAAGTAAGTAAAGTCATCAGTACCATCATACAAAGTGTCGGCCAAAGGCTGAGGGTATGATAACCAAGCGCCCCCATAAACCAGCAAATAAGTACCCATTGAATAACATAAAGCGCGGTTACATGTTTACTGGCATATAAAAGAGCACGTGTAATAGGGCCATTATATTTATCAGCAAAAATAAACTGTATAGCCGCTAGTGCACATAAATTTAAGCCAATTAAATAGCTAATACCGCCGCCATTTAAATGGAAAAAGTTGCCAAACTGCCCTTTAAAATCAATGGCTAACCATATGCCGCCAATAACAAGTAAAGCAGCACCGAGTTGTGCACATACTTTATATAAGTAATCGGCATTTTGTTGGTTACTAAGATATAAACGACCCAGTACGTATCCCGTTAATATCGCACTTATCCAAGGAAAAACCGGAAAATACACCTGATAGTTATTAGCAAAAAACAAATCGCTAATATAAGGTGAAAGCGTAAATTGCTGCCCCCTCACAAACTGGCTCATAACTGCAATTGCAATGGCTAAAACCGCAATCCATATTGTTTTCCAACGGGCAATATTAAGCACACCAAACAGCAATAAGCTAACTCCAGCCAGTTGTAAAATATCACCTGTTAACACCATAAATTGTAACTGCCCAGCACTGAGCGGACTTTGCCAGCCATACGCATTTATAAACGCCTCAGGCATGGTATTAAATACTTCAATAGGTAGCCAAAACTTGGCCACATTCATTAAATAGGCAAGCAGTAAAAGCTGTAAACCTCGCTTAATTAACAGTAAGGGGGTTTGCCTACGCGAAAGCGCCATAGATAGCCCCATTGCCACTAAAAACGAGGCGGTACCTTTGCCAAGTATATGCACAACCGTACCAAATGCGCTTTCACTTTGAAGCGTCGTGGAGGCATACATCCATAAGGTATGCACAATAATCATAATAAAAACGCTCGCACCACGCGCAAGATCAATCATTTTAAGACGTTGGTTCATTGGTTTTAATATCCTTTTTAGGGCAGGTTTGGCATTTGCTATAACCGGCTAAATAATAGCGGCAACAGGTTAAACGCTGGGGTTTTTCAGTAAATGGCGCATCAAGATTAAAGTGTTCACAAATAAGGGTGTGCAGCTGACGATGGCAATTGTTGATATGTAAAGTAGTAGCAAGGTCTAAGCTATGAGCTCGCTCAATGGCGCTACTTAATGAATCGAGTAATAACCGAGCTTGTTCTTTTTTACCAAGTGCATAGTCGGTATTTACCCATTCACCAACTTGGCTTATAAAATGAGTAAACGCTTTGGTTTGCTCAGTTTTACTTACTAACACGCCATTATTCAGGTTAAACCCACGACAATAAGCGCCATTTACCGCTAACGGCATGTTAATGGGATCAGCCGTACTTTGCTTGCAAGCAAACCAATAGCAATAAGCGTAAATAGCTTGCCAGCAAAGCTGTAAATACAAATGCCGACTAATAAATTGCTTAGGCGCAGTAGGGTACTGCGCCTTACAACGAACTGTTAAAGCGCGCACTAATAATAAGCTCGGTTTAAAAGTTCGTTGCACGGGTTGTTGGCAATATAAAAACTGCGCAAGGGTAATCGGTTTAGCCATACAGCTTTGCCGATACGGGGTTGTTTAAGTTACCAGCAAACTGCAAACTACCTGCCGGATCCGTTAAATCAACCATTTGCTCATTATTACCTAACTGTAAGCGGTTTAAACAAGAGTGTGCAAACTCATCACTAAAAAAGTCATACTCTTTAAATCGCTCATTTAAAGCAGGGTTAGCATGTTGATACGCTTTAACACTTTGCGTAACACACTGCCAAAAGTCATGCTCTGTAATACGCTCTTCTCGCACTAAAATTGCTACTAAGTATCTAAAGAAGCAGTCAAATACATCGGTAAATATACTTAACAGCTCAAGCTCTTTAGGCATAGAAACATGAATACGTTCAACCCCTGCAGGCAATACTTCAGTGCTATTAAGTAAGGCAACCTCTTCACCTATGTCTTTCATATATGCGCCCACAGGCACCGAGTTTTTAAGCTTTAAAATGAGGTTTTCGCCGTGAGGCATAAACACTAATTTATGCGCGTAAAAACAATGTACTAGCGGAATTAAATAAGCATTAAAGTACGCATGTAACCACTGCTGCGTGCTCAAACCACTTTGTGCTATCCATTCGCCCACTAAACTTTGGCCATTGTTATCTAAGTGTAATAATGCTGCCATAGTGGTCAGTTGTTCATCGCTATTTAAATTATGGTTTGGGTTTTCTCGCCATAAACAGGCAAACATTTTACGATAGGGTGTATCACCTAGCGCGCTTTGCTCAAACGTATGATGGGCATATCCTAAGGTGGCGTATTCTCTAAGCGCTGTAAAATTAGCGCCTGCGAGTTGTTGATCTTGGCTAACCTTAGCAAATACCCAATCGTTAATGGCAGGAGTCACCGCCATGTAAGCACGCGATAGGCCACGCATAAATCCCATATTTAAAATCGACAACGCCACTTTTAAATACGGCTTATGCGGGTGCGAGCAATTATATAAGGTCCGAATTGACTGTTGCGCTTGATATAAATCGTCACCTTCACCTAAATACACTAATCGCTGATTTGCCAACTCATTTGCAAATACCACACTCAATTTGTGTTGGTACTGCCAAGGGTGAGCAGGAATGAGTAAGTAATCATCGGGGTTTAGGTTTTGAGCTTTTAGCGCTTTGTTAAAAGCATCTCGGGTGGTTAAATCTAGCTCATCACTTATATGGCTTGGGTAATCGGCAAAGTATTCACTATGGGCAAAGTCGCATACCGCTTTATGCGCTGCTAACCACAGTACTTTAAACGGTTTGCCTACTTCTGGCGCATAACGTAAAAAGTCAGCTTTACTAAAACCAATGCGGCCATTATTAGCAACAAAGGCAGGATGCCCTTCACTCATTGCGGCTTCTATTTTTTGCAGCCCTAAATTAGCTAACTGCGCCGCTGTTAACGTGTTATTTTCACGTTTAAAGCACGCACTGGCTAAAGTAGCATTTAGCTCTTCAAGGTAGGTGGCAAGGCGCTTACCCGTTAAACCTAGCGCAGGCCCTTGCATACTAAAAAAGTGCAACACATCTAGCGGCTGCAGCTCTTCGTTAAGGTTGTAAAAGCATAGGCTTGGCTCGTCTATATCTATATGATTCAGTGCCATAGCACGGCCATTAAAAATAAAATAACCGCCTTCAACGTTTACTTTAAAGCCTTGCTTTGTTGTCTCTGCAGCCAATAAACGCTCGTGCACGAGCTCGGTGAGTGCTTTAGCTTGTAAATGCCGGTTTGCCCATTGCCAATGTGGCTGTATCACGTAGTCAGTTTGCAAAGGCGCTAACGAATCAGTAAATAACTGGCTGTGCCTATCAAAGGCTGCTTTGTCACAAAAGCCTAAATAAGCGGCTTTTTCGCCTAGTTGAATTTGCTGGGTGTGCACAAATCCCAAACGCTTATTTAACGTATGAATTTTACTATTAGCAATGTCGGGCTCAACCACAACACGGGCGGCACTGTTTTGAGCAAAAATACTTTGCAGCACGCACTGCATCATTTCAAAACTAAAATGGCGCTTAGGTGCCGTGTTAGGCGCTAATAAAATATGCATACCCACATCATTAGGTTCAACCTCGTACGCCGCTTTCATTAAGCTTTCGTGCTCTGGGCTATAAAGCTCAACTAAAGCCAATAGGTTATTATTTTGCTCGATCACGTATGCCTGATGATGAGGCGTAACAAAAATATCTTGATACGCTTTAGTTATTTGTTGCTCGGTTTGCTGCTGCATCCCCCAAAAGTGCGCATACGGTTGCTTAAGCCAATCGCAAACAGTTGGCATATCTGTTTGTTGTAATAACCGCATCGTCACTTTACCGGTATGCTGTAGGGTGGTTACAAAAGATGAAAAATACATAAAAACTCCAATAAATCTTAAAAACTAAGACGCTGAACGCGCAGTTCGAGCAACAGCCTTAACCCGCCAAAGCAAAATAAAGGCAAGGCTTGCAAAGCCAATAGCAGCAAAGTAAAACACAACCGTTGTTGAAAGATGCTCTACGCTCATACCCACTAGTAACGACGCTAAAATAACCCCGATGTTTTGAGCAATGTGCACTTTGGCAAAGTCGCTGCCGTAATGTGCAGGCTCACTTTTGGCAAATAGCATTACTTCTAGCAGTACCATCACTTGAAATAGCGCAAAACCATATAAAACACGTGATAAAATCACTAACCCCACCGACTCCTGCGCTTGTAAATAAAGCCCAAGCGCGCCCAAAATAAGTGCACATAACAAAGTGCTCGTGCGGCTTAATGTTGGAAGTGGTAAATGCTGCCTGAAATGGTTAAAAACCAGCATAACAAGCGCAGCAAAAGCAGGAATGGCGTATACAACAGCGCTTTGCAACGTGCTGCTTTGTGCGTTTAATGCTTGCCAATGAGTAGTAAAGAAGGGGCGAATTAAAAACGCGCTAAAATAAACCACCACACTTAAAAAGCAAAATTGCCAAATAAAATAGGGAATACGTTCTCGCGGTTTTTCAGTCGCTATTGCTTGCTGATAAATACCTGTTTTTAATGAATACATTAAGTAGGCGCATAATAAAACCTGAACTAGGTCACCGGCACTACTGAGTAATAACGCATAGCGTGGCTCTGCTAAACTAAAGAAGTAACCACCAATTAAAGCACCACCAATCGCACCAAAATGCATCAATACAGAAAACAAACCAATAATAGATAAATGCTTAGTTTGTTGCTCTAATCGCAGTGCAAATGGGTATATAAGTAGGTAGCTTGCCTTTAGCACCAACATAAGTTGGTAGTAAATCCAAAACTCCCACACATTGGTCGCAAAGTAGCAAAGCAGGCCAAAACCAGCGGCTACTACTTGGGTTACTAACCACAAAGCCAACTCATTGTATTTTTTAGCGACCTTAGCCCATAGTGGTAAAGCCAGCATTACAGTAATACAACAGTTAGCCACAAAGAGGCCGATTAACGTGGCGTTACTAATAGCAAATTCACTAGCAAAAAATTGCGGATAAAACGGTAGCAACAAGGTATCGCATACCACCGAAATAACCGTCAGCAAAATTAGCGCTAAACGAAGACTCATGCGGCGCTACTCTGCTGTTGTGCTGATAGGGTGACATCGCTTAAATCAAAGTTTTGAAAAGCAATTTTTTGCTCAACCTGATAAGGCGAATAACCTAAAATTTCACGTAAAATAATACTATTACGGTAGCAAGCCATACCTAAATCTGGAGTTACAAAACCATGAGTATGCTGCTCGGCATTTTGTACAAAAATACGTTTTTGTTCGCTATCTACCGCATATTCACGACTCACTAAATAACGACCTTGCTCATCTTGGGGTAATTGGTGGGCAATATTATTTAAAAAAGCAGGGCGCTGATATTTAAAGCCCGTGGCGCAAATTAAAAAGTCGGTTTCTATTGAAAAGGGCTGCTCAAGCTCCTGATGATAAAACTCAGTCAGTAAACGCTTACCTACTTTTTGAGTACCTGTTAGCCTGCTGTTAGTTTTAAATGTAGTAGAAATTGGCCCATCAAGGCTTTGCGCGTAGAGGGTGTCGAAAATGTCGTTAATTAAATCGCCGTTAATGCCCTTAAATAGATTTTTTTGGTTTTGATTGAGCCAATCTCGCTGCTCAGTTTTTAAATTATAAAAGTAATCAACATACTCAGGAGAGGTCATTTCAAGGGTGAGCTTAGTATACTCAAGCGGGAAATAGCGCGGTGAGCGTGCTATCCAATCTAACTGCAAACCTTGCGGTACTGCTTGCTGCAATAAGGTGTGGTAAATTTCTGCTGCACTTTGCCCAGCCCCTACCACGGTAACTCGTTTAGCCGCTTTTAATTCATCAAGCCGATGACAAAAATCGCTACTGTGCATTACGTTATTTGAGTTACTTTGCACAGCGCAATCAGGAATATACGGTGCAGGCCCTGTGCCCAAAACAATATGGCGAGTTATATAATGTTGCATACCATTAGGGGTGTTACAGCTAACGGTATAACACTCACTTTGCGGGCAAAATTCAACTTGAGTGACTGTTTGTTCAAAGTTAACATTTGAAAGCTGCGAGCAAACCCATTGGCAATATAAGTTGTATTCACGGCGCAATAAAAAAAAGCTTTCGCGAATATAAAACGGGTATAACCGATTATTCAATTTGGCATAATTTAAAAAGCTATATTGGCTGGTTGGATCTGCCATGGTTACTAAATCCGACATAAACGGAGTTTGTAATGTAACGCCCTCCAGCATCATTCCAGGGTGCCAATCAAACTCACTGCGCTGCTCCAAAAACAGGCTTTTTACATCTTCGAGCGGTTCACTTAAACACGCTAAAGATAAGTTAAATGGGCCAAGGCCAATAGCTATAAAATCGTAAGGTTGATTATCCATTATGCAATTTCCCTATAAGTTTGCCATGCAATGTGGCTAATTTGCTCAATAACAGCGCGTACATCAGATAATTGGCACTGCGCATTAAGCAATGTAAATTTAAGATAATGACGACCATTTATTTTTGTACGGGCAATCATGGCTTCACCGGTTTTTAAAAACGTTTGTCGTACATGCAGGTTTAAAGAGTCGAGTAAATCAAGGTCATGTTTTAAGTCATCAGGGGCAAATCTAAATACCAAGGCACTAAGCTCGGGGTAGTTAACTACTTCAAAGTCGGGGTGGTCGTTAAGTACAATATGAGTTTGGCGCGCAAGACCAATAACTTTATCGAACGCACGGCCAAGTGGTGCTTCTCCAGTGGTGCGCAGTGTTAGCCATAACTTTAAGGCATCAAAACGGCGAGTGGTTTGCAGACTTTTATCTACCAGATTAGGCGTGCCATTTCCGGCCTCTGCTAATGGGTTTAAATAATCGGCATATAAAGTAATGTGGCTAAAATGACGTTTGTCGCTTAATAAAAAGGCACTACAACTAACCGGTTGCATAAATGATTTGTGATAATCAATCGTTATTGAATCAACCAACTCAATGCCATTAAGCGCATTGCGATGGTGCTCGCTCACCAACAAACCGCCACCATAAGCGCCATCTACGTGGCACCATAGCTGCTCTTCTTTAGCTAGCATGGCAATATTATGGATTGGATCGATAGAGCCAAAATCGGTTGTGCCTGCGGTAATAACAACTGCAATGGGTAAATCACCTTGCGCTTTGCTTGTTGCTATGGCGGTTTTAAGTGCCTCCATATCCATTTGCATTTCGCTGTTTGTAGCCACCGGCACCACGGCGTTGTAACCTAAGCCCAGTAACGCCGCTGCTTTTTGAATACTAAAATGGGCCACCTCAGAGCAATAGATTTTAAAACGCGAGGCAACAGCTGGTAAGCCTTGTAATTTCACCTGATGTTCTGGCGCATAGCGGCTTACTGCTACTTCACGAGCAACCAACATTGCCATTAAGTTTGATTGCGTGCCGCCACTAGTAAATACTCCATCGGCAGTGCTTGGCAATGCTGCTTTTTGGCATGTCCAATCAATCAGCTTTTGCTCAATTAACGTCGCCCCTGCACTTTGATCCCACGTATCTACCGAGGTATTAATAGCGGCAATAATGTGTTCGGCCACCACAGCAGGATAGGTTACAGGGCAGTTTAAATGAGCCATGTAGCGAGGATGATGAAAATACACAGCATGATCTAAATATACGCCTTTTAGCTCTTCAAGCACCGCCGGAAAGTCAGCCAATGGCTGTGATAAATCAACATCGTTTACGACTTCTGCTAACGCATTTACCGACACACCTGAAAATGGCTTTTGGGCTTTAGCCATCGCTTGCTGAACTGCCGACAACCCTTGCAATGACGCTATCTGATAATTAATGAACTGCTCTAAATTGAATTGTGGGGGCAAGCCGCTTTGTTCAAATACAGCCTGTTTTTCAATGGTATTAATATTTAACACTTGAGATTGAGACACATCAACATTCCTTGAGTACACTTTTTAGGTGCAAGGATCTTAATGATAATGATTTCCATTTACAATAATGAAAAAAGATTAGATAGCAACTTTTTTTAAATTAGAGCTAATAAGCTTGTCGTATATTTTTAAATAAAATCGATAAACTTCACTATTAAACGACAAGCATTACAAGCAAAAAAATAAACTTAAAAAAGAGAAAGTTAAGTAAATTATTTTAGCGGTAGCAAAGCTATGTTTAGCCATTACCACCTATTCAAATACGAGCAATAAACACGCAACTGAGCTTAATAATCATTATTTATGAAATATTTAAAGTATTGGCGGTTTTTCTGTTACGTTGGTGTTTGTATTAACGCTAAAGGACGTCATGATGGAAGTAAAGCAACTAGCAAGTCAGACCTTAATCGGCTTAAAAGTAAGAACCTGCAACGCCAATGAAATGAACGCTGGCACTGCAAATATAGCTGAACTTTGGCAAAAATTTGGTGAGCAATTTGCCAACAGCCTCACTCAAAACACTAAAGTGTATGGTGTGTATACTAATTACGAAAGCGATCTCACAGGCGATTTTGACGTAATTGCCTGCTGCGATAATTTATCAATTAAACTCCCTGAAGCTAAAAAAGTAACCACCCAAGCGGGGCGTTATTTGGTATTTAAAGGTGAGGGTGAAATGCCCGATGCAGTAATCGATTTATGGGGCGAAATTTGGCAATACTTCAGCTCAGACGATTGCCGCTATGAACGTACTTACACCAGTGATTTTGAGTATTACAAAAACAGTAAAGAAATAGAAATTGCCATTGCAATTGAAGACTAAAAAACGGCTAGGTTTGTAAGCGCAAACCTAGCCCTCCAATCCCTATAATTTAATACCTGCCAACTAAATCATTCGTTAATACTTGCCAGCTTGGTTTTTAAATCATGTAAATTGCACGCCGTGATTGTAGGCTCAAGCTCCCAGGGATCAAAAATAGCCTCACTTGAGCGCTGTATCCACGCAGCACGCATACCGTGCGATAACGCCCCAATAACATCAAACGGGTTACTCGATATAAGCCACGTATTAGCGCCTGTTGAATGTGCCTCGCGTAAAAAATGACTATAAACACCGGGGTTGGGTTTAAAGGTTTTAATGTCATCGGCACTCACTACACCTTCAAAAAGCTCACTTATGCCTGCCGTTTCGAGCAAGGTATTTACCGCACTGGCCGCACCATTAGAAAACGCAAACAACCGATAGTTTTGTGCTTTTAAGCTCTCAAGCCCTGCTTTAACGTCATCGAATGCGGGGAGGGTTTTATAACGCGCTAATAACTGTGCTTTTTGCTCATCGCTTAAAGTTACCTTGTGCAGTAAACACGCATAATTAAGTGCCTGCTCAGTACACACCGAAAACGGCACGTAGTTTTGCATTAAGCCACGCCTAAACGAATATTCGAGTTGTTTTTCACGCCAAGTAGTTGATAATGCGTGCGCGCTATCGCCAACCATATTTTCAAGTAACGACACCACGCCATGGGTGTTTATAAGCGTACCGTATACATCAAACGCCAGTGTAGTTGCCATTAATGACTCCTGTTTAAATCGTTGCTAAAACGCAATGTTATTGCTTCGCTTAATCACCTTATCAGCTAATAAAGTACAGTAGAAGCATCATGGCTTGAAGCCGTTACTGTAAACCCCCGTTACGGTTTGGTTAAAAATACCGCATGGTAAGATGGTATTTGATCAAGTAATTAATAAACAGTCCTTTGAAATCCGAGACACACGCTTTGTTTTAGAATGGGTAGAAGGACTGTTGAGTTTATAAGTGCTAGTTATAAATCAAATTAAGTAATAGCTAAAAGTAGAATTTATTAACTTATTTTTTCGGGATAGACTTGTTAATAGTCAGGTGTGAGCGATAACTGAGCATTGAAATTGAGATTGGATAAATATAATAGTTAATCGATTGGTCAAACTGCTCTTTGCGCGTATATTCATGAAAATGAGCGCTGCGCGCATATTAGCTCATTTAACTTTACTTAAGAGCTTCAGAAAGCTTAATGATAGCAATACGTTAGGTAATTTGTTAAAACTATATAAAGTAAACAAATGAGTATTAAGTCGGCAGAAATATGCGCGATGAGCGCACTATTAAATTGTTAGCTCCAGTAAGGATATAAATTTAATGAACGCAATAGAGTTGTTTAGCCATTTATCAAATATATTAACCGTAATTGCATTTTTATTTGCAGCCTATCAATTCTTCCTTTGGAGGAAGCAGCAGAGATATAGCCTAGAATTGGATTCCATACTAAATATGGAAGATCTATTTGAGATCTATATTGGCTCCTTAATGAGGGCTCATGGATATTTTGATAAGGCCCAGAAATTAGCTGTTGAGGCACATGGAAAATCGAAAGAAGAACGTCATGAGCTAAATAAGTATCTGAAAAATGAATTTAAATTATTAATTGAGCAAAATAATCAAGAAATTAACGATAATGCAAATAAGTATGGCCTAGCATGTTTTAGAGTGAAAAGGTTAGATTACGACATTGATAAAATTGAAGAATTAGATTCCATGTGGATTAGAGATAGATTCCAATCGTTTCTTATTGATAAAACATCTTTAGAAGATGTGGCACAGGAAATATCAAGAATTAAGACCGTGGCTCGTGATGAATTTAATAAACTTAGAAAAGTGAAGTGAGCTAACAAGGCCATCAAGATTGACGTCTTTTCCGTTGTTAGTTTTAAAAGAGAGTATCGTATTAATTTATGGACATTTTTACAAAAAAATATTGGCAAACATTTCTTGCAAAAAAAATCGTAACAAGGTCGTTTAGGTTTACTTTTTTTCAAATATTCTCGGTAACAGTCTTATTTGGAGTAGTTGGCTACCTAATTTTACTTCAAAACAATGACATCAATGATGCCAATTTATTAAAGTTGTATTTCAACACTGGAAAATTTGGAACTTGGTTTCTACTAGGCTATGCCGGCTTTCAGGCATTTGGCTATGAAATTGAAAAGGAGAGGCTCGCTGAATTTGAAGATAAAACCTATCGAGCACACGCACAAGTAGAGTTCAATACTTATACAACTATCGAAAGAAGTAATAATGACAATCAAGCTTTAAAGCACTTAGAAAGCGTAGACAATCAAAAAATAAGAATTAAGGGAGATAAAATTACTTCTTTTAAATTATTCGCTATTGGGGTCGCGTCTTTCTTTGTTATCAGTGTACTTGAGTTGTTTTTTTACTAATTTAAAACTAACAAGAATTTAAAGCGGGACTGTGCTTCGGAGCACTGGCACCTTTAATTGACGAATGACGAAAGGGATTTAAATGTTAGAAAGAATACATAGAATAAAAGGTATAGGGCTTTTTCATGATGCTGATGCAAGAGTTCATGGACTAAAGAAAGCCAGCTTTATCTATGCAGATAATGGACGAGGTAAATCAACACTAGCTTCATTATTTCGTTCTTGTTCGACGAATAAACCTGAACTCCTCGTAAACCGCCGAACTATTGATGGTAATAACGAACCAGAAGCAATTCTTCAATTTTCTAATGGGCGGCGTTCTACCTTTCAAAATGGTAGTTGGGATGTTGATCGCCCAGATCTTTAGTATTTGATGCCGATTTCGTTGAGCAAAATGTATATGCAGGTGGACAAGTTACAGCCGACCAACGAAAAAACTTATTACAATTTGCACTTGGCGAAAATGCTGTTGTGGCGCAACAAGAATATGACCTCGCAGATTATAATGCGAGAACAGCAGCCAATTCTATACGAGAAACAAGTAATCAATTAGAAGTACTGCATAGAGGTTTGACGCAAACTCAATTTCAAAGAATCGCCGAAGTTGTAGATGCAGATGATCAAATATCCGCTCTTAACGGCAAAATCGTTGAAGCCCAGAATATAGGGTTTATTCAAGCTAAGGCATTGCCTCAGCAGTTAGCATTGCCGACACTTAATGTGGATGATATTTTTAATATTTTGGGTACATCCCTCGAAAATATTGATCTAGCAGCAGAGCAGCAAGTTAAAGAACACTTAAATTCTCACAACAAAAATCGTTTAGAGAAATGGATAAGTGATGGGCATGCATACGGTGAAGAAAGTAATTGCTTGTATTGCAACCAACCTCTCGATGGTGTCGAATTAATACAAGCATATCGCAGTTATTTTAATCAAGATTATAATCAGCTTAAGTCGAATGTTTCTCGGTTGACAGGCCTCATTAACGCGAGCTGCTCGAATGAGATCATTGCAAGATTAAAGTCACGGTTTGAAACTGCCAGTGCAGTCATTGATGGTTGGCAGGAGCATATTGAGGTAATACCTCCAACATTCGATGAAAATTCAGCAAAAGATGCTCTTTCTAATATTGAAACTCTGTTAAACGCTTTGAGAGAGAGCAAAGAAGTTAACTTGCTCGACGCTGTTGGCTCTGAAGAAAATAAAAACGAAGTTGCTAGAAACTGGCAGGAGGTTATAGAGGTTGTTGTTGCATGTAACAATTCAATTTCAAATGCTACAGCTGTTATAACAAACTACAAAAGCAGTTTGGCAGCTCTAAGTATTGAGAATTTGCAAAACCAAATTCGTGATTTAGAGTGGGCTAAAATACGTTACAGGCAAGATGTTGTAGATTTATTTTCACAGCTCGCTTTGAAAAAAATTCAGGACGAAACTGCAAAATCTGAAAAACAAACAAAAAAAGATGCTTTGAATCAAATCATGCTGGCAACACTAGAAAGCTATAAAGATCGTATTAATGAGCTTTTGCGCGGTTTTGGTGCTCAATTTTTGATTCCGAATATTGATTTTAATTATCGGGGTGGATTGAGAAGTGATTATGTATTGCAAATGCGCGGTGCAAACATTGCTTTAAGTGGTGGTGTACCAGATTTTAAAACTTCTCTGAGTGAGGGTGATAAACGCACATTAGCTTTTGCTTTCTTCATAGCCTCTGCTGAATCTGATCCTGATTTAGCCAACAAGGTTATTGTAATAGATGACCCAATGTGTAGCTTAGACCTTAATAGAAAGCAGCAAACACGTACTGTTTTGAAGAGGTTGCATGACAGCTGTAAGCAAATAATTGTTCTTGCACATGATGTTCATTTTCTTCGTAATCTTCGTGATGATGTGTTGCGAACAGGAAACCCTAACGAAATTAAATGTTTAAAGTTAAAATCTGTCATTAATCGCTATAGTGACTTTGATGCAATAAATCTTGATCAAGAATGTGAAAGTGCATATTTCAAATGCCACCGCATGCTTGATGAATATTTAGTTGGGAATGCTCAAAGCAATATGGAAATAGCTAGATCAATTCGGCCTATGCTTGAAGGGTATCTACATAGACGTTTTCCCAACTTGATAAATGGAGGCCTTTTGTTTGGGCAAGTTATTGACTTGATAAGTAATGCGCAACCACCAAGTCCTTTAGTTAATGCTCAAAACATTACTAACGAACTAAATGAGATAAATCGTTACGCAGGACAGTTTCATCACGATACTAATCCAGCGGTAGACCAAGTTCAAATTACAGATGGTGAGCTTTTAAACTTTGTAGAAAGGTCGCTAGCTGTTATTTATGCTGGATAATCATATTAGTAATCAGCACATAATGCCGCCATAAAGTCGGATTCGTAACTGTTGGCTCGGTCCCGCTTCGCTACACATTTTAGCCAACTGTTACTAACCACTTATGGCGGCGTTATGAGATAAGGAATATATGCATCAGATTAAGCACTCAGCAAGTCCATATCTTTATAAGATTGTATTAGATAGTAAATATAAATTATCAGACGCGGACATAAATAAATTTAAGAAGACGGTGAATCAAGGTGTCGCTGTTTATGGTTTCACTCCAAATATTATAATAATTTCTAATTCGCATTATGCTTACTGGAGCTCCATTTCGTTGTTTGCAAAAGCTATGGACACAGGTAAGTTAGCTATTTGTAGTAATGATAATTTAGATGGTGTTATTAAAAAAATCTCTACTGAATTTGCATCTATTAATGTAAAGCAGTTTGGTAAGTACAATATTATAGACTGCAATAAATGGGTTATCTCCCAAGTTTAGTTTATAGCAAATAGCCATGGTGCCAACTTCTGCTATTGACACTCCCCACTCAGTCATTAATATCAAGCGACTCGGTTAAATTTATTTAATTACACTAGGTTTGTTGCACTCAACCCAACCAATATTCAACAAACTTAAAACCTTTAACCTAACACCTTTTGCCTTTAACCTTGCATTTTAGCTGTAAACCCCCCCTTACATTTTGATTAAAAAAGCCACACCTTAACTTGTGTTAAGGTGTGGCTTTTTTGCAGCAGCTTTAACTAAAAATTAAGCGACAATCACTGCTAATAACTGGCTGCTAATAGCTCGTTACGTACTAGCTCTGCGCCTTTGCTTAGGGCGTTAAGTTTGCCGTTTGCAATATTGCGGGGCAGGGGGGCCATGCCGCAGTTGGTGCATGGGTAGAGTTTGTCGGCATCTACATATTTAAGTGCTTCGCGTAGAGTTTTGGCCACCTCTTCAGGGGTTTCTATAGTATTAGTGGCTACATCGATTGCGCCCACCATTATTTTTTTACCGCGTACGAGTTCGAGTAGCTCTATAGGTACATGTGAGTTTTGGCATTCTAGCGAAATAATATCAATATTCGATTTTTGCAGCTTAGGAAATACTTCTTCGTATTGTCGCCACTCGGTGCCAAGGGTTTTCTTCCAATCGGTGTTGGCTTTAATGCCGTAGCCGTAGCAAATATGCACGGCGGTTTCGCATTTTAACCCTTCTATAGCTCGCTCTAGGCAGGCTATGCCCCAGTCGTTTACCTCGTCAAAAAACACGTTAAAAGCAGGTTCATCAAATTGAATTATATCAACCCCAGCGGCTTCTAGCTCTTTGGCTTCTTGGTTAAGTATTTTAGCAAATTCCCATGCTAGTTTTTCACGGCTTTTATAGTGATCGTCATACAGGGTGTCGATCATGGTCATGGGCCCAGGCAGTGCCCATTTAATTGGTTGGCTGGTTTGTTGGCGTAAAAACTTGGCGTCTTCAACAAATACCGATTTAGTACGAGACACAGGGCCAACCACTGTGGGTACGCTGGCGTCGTAACGGTCGCGAATTTTAACTGTTTTACGGTTTTCAAAATCAACGCCATTTAAGTGTTCAATAAAGGTGGTTACAAAGTGCTGACGAGTTTGTTCGCCATCGCTGACTATATCTACGCCTGCGGTTTGTTGCTCGTGCAGGGAAATAAGCAGGGCATCGTGTTTGCCATCAATCAGCTCACTACCTTGTAATTTCCACGGTGACCATAAGGTTTCGGGCTCAGCAAGCCATGACGGTTTTGGCAAGCTGCCTGCTGATGAAGTGGGTAATAGTTTTTTCATAATAAATGCTGCCTTTAATTTTGTTGTGTGATTAAGCGATACTTGCCGAGAACTGCTGCAATACTGACTGATAAGGCTTAATAAAGTGCTGCTCGGTAAATTTGCCTTGCTCAATCGCTAATTGACCTCGCTCTGCGCGGTCATACACAATTTGCGTTAATGAATGATCGTCATTTTTTAAATTAGGTTTATAACGGCTACCAGCGGCGGCGTTGGCGTTATAAATTTCTGGACGATAAATTTTTTGAAACGTTTCCATGGTGCTAATGGTGCTAATTAGTTCAAGGTTGCTGTAGTCGTTAAGTAGGTCACCAAAAAAGTAAAACGCTAACGGTGCAACGCTGTTTGGTGGCATAAAGTAGCGCACTTGTAAGCCCATTTTTTTAAAATATTGCTCAGTTAACGACGACTCATTAGGCTGATACTCTACGCCTAAAATAGGGTGTAAGTTTTCAGTTTGCTGATAGATTTTGTTATCAGACACGCTTAAGCAAATAACCGGCGGCTTTTTAAAGTGCTGTTTATAGGTATCTGAGTTTACAAAGCATTTAAATAACTTGCCGTGTAACTCACCAAAGTTATCGGGAATGCTAAATTGCGGTTTGCTTTTGTTATGCTCAAGCAATAACACGCTAAAGTCGTAGTCGCGCACATACGATGAAAAGTTATTACCCACCATGCCTTCTATTCGCTCGTTGGTTTGGCGGTCAATAATATTGGTTTTTAATACCTCAATTGACGGAAATGCCTGGCCACTGCCTGCAATGTCTAAATCGACCGAAATGATCTTGAGCTCAACCTCGTAACGATCCCCTTGTGGGTTATCCCAACTGGCCAGTGCATTAAAACGATTGTTGATCATTTTTAGGGTATTACGCAGGTTTTGTTGGCGGCTTTCACCCCTTGCTAAATTAGCGAAATTAGTCGTAATACGTGTGTTATTTGATGGATGGTAGTTTTCATCCAAGTTAGTGCTTTTAATAGTAAATGTAAGATCAGTGCTCATAGCCGTATCCTTTCAATTTGAGTTGTTACTGCTTTTATCAATGACACATTACTCGCTGTTAAAACCAAACTAACGGGATAACTGTAATGGTGCTTTGCAGAGTTAATAAATTTATACGCGCTATGTAGCATGAAGAAAAACGGTATTATTTCAGGTAAAACATGAGCCAGATTCATTCTTTAACAAAGTTGAATGGATAAATTAGGCTAGTAGACGCTCCCACTCAGACAAAACCCACTTTAGAAGTCTAGATTTCTAGATGTTTTTACGGGTGTTGTGATTTATTCATACAAAACGTGAGTATTATTCAATGCTCATAAGTACTTAAAGTCCAATTTGCATAAACGGTTGTTGATATACTCGAATAAACTTAGGTGAGCTTAAGCGCTTTATTAAGCAGCTCGCCGTCGCAGAACTTTCCACAACATAAGAAGAGACAAAAGGAATGAGTGATTTAATAGTGTTAATTATATACTGCGCCATATTAGGTAGCGGTGTTGGTTTTTTAGCAGGCTTATTAGGAATAGGGGGCGGGCTAGTGATTGTGCCCATACTCAGCATGATATTACTGCACTTTAATGCTTTGCCACCTGAACAAGTAGTGGTGGTTGCCATTGCGACCTCGCTGGCCTCTATTTTATTTACCTCGACCTCGTCGGCTATTGCGCATCATAAAAATGGCAATGTACCGTGGGATATTGCACCTTGGGTTATGGCAGGCGTTGCCTTTGGTGCGCTTATTAGTGGCTTTATAGCTGCGCTGTTACCCGAGCATGTAGTGCGTTTGGTATTTGCTGTAAGCGTGGTGCTAATTGCACTAAAAATGATTTTTTCAGGTAAGAGTGATTCAGCAATAGCACGCCCGTTACCAAACAAAGGGTTGCTGAGTGTTTATACGACCATAACCGGTGGGTTATCTGCCATGATAGGTATTGGCGGCGGGGCAGTATTAGTGCCGTTACTGACGTTTTTTTCTGTTGATATGAAAAAAGCCATAGGCTGCGCATCGGCCTCAGGCATTGTGATAGCGTTGTTTGGATCAATGGGTTATATCAGCTCTGGTAGCCAGTTATTTAGCCTAAAAGAAGGATTTGCGGGCTTTGTGTATTTGCCCGCTTTATTGGGTATTGTATGCACCTCATGGTTTACCGCGCCACTCGGTGCTAAAGCCACCCATTATTTGCCAGTTTCAACCATAAAAAAAATATTTGCCGGCTTATTAATAATAATGGCAATCAATATGTTTACTCGATAAGAGCATTTATATGAGCCTTAAAAAGACGCGGCATTAAGCCGCTGCTACCTAGAATGTTAACTACTAGTAGCAGCGGGTTCACCCCGCGTAGGTGTTGAGCGTTAGAGTCGGAACCCTTTAACCTTTAACCTTTAA